>JARFQX010000358.1 GCA_029287555.1 Rubripirellula sp.
GTTGCTTCGAGGGCACCATCAGGAAAGTCCCACGTTTCATAGGCGGCTCCGATGACTTCTCCAGCACGGGCTGCCTCGGAGCGTCGCAAAGGCACCAATTCTTGGCGTGTTCGCTGGTGATGACCGGCGGAGCCATCGGTCACGGAGATCAACTTCACCGGGCGATCCAGCTGTCGATAGAGACTAGCGATCCCACCGCCATGGAATTCGGCATCGTCGGGATGGGCACCGAGAATCAAGAGACGAGGCTTCTCGTTCATCTAACCTGTGGCTCCGGCACGTCAAGTTGCGTGATCTCCGGACGATTGTCTTCGATCTTCACGAGCGCGGGAAGAAGCGGCACCCGTTAATTCGGAGCATCAGACCCAAAGCGTCAGGATCCGCCAGAGGCCCAGCAGGGCAACCACCGCGACGACGACTCTCGCTAGTTGTAGCCGCAAACCGCCCAATCGCTCTGTCTCGGTGTTCCCCGATCGTGTCACCACGACCAACAGGAAGACGGCAACAATCGGCAGCAGCAGGCCGTTGGCCAACTGTGCAAATACGATGGTCGCAGCGGGGCTCTTTCCGAAAACAAATGCAGTCGCCCCGCCGATCGCAACCACGCTGAGTGCAATCGCGCGAAAGCCGCGGCCGGACGGATCTGCCGACCAGCCAAGACAACCACAAACCGCGTATGCCGTTGCCAGCGGTGCGGTGATCGAACTGGTCAACCCAGCGGCAAACAAACCGATCGCAAACATGACGGAACTGGCTCTTCCCAAAGTCGGTTCCAACTGTCGCGAAATCTCGTCGATTGACGTCCAGGCCGTACCGGTATCGAAAAACGCGGTGCTGGCTGTGACCAGGATCGACGCAGTGATGAGCCCGCCCAGGCAAACCGACAGGGTGGTGTCGTAATCCGACTGAACGATCGACTCGGACGTCGGCTCACCTTTCCATGTTGACGCGGCACTGCTTGCGTGAAGGAACAAGTTGTAGGGAACGATCGTCGTACCCACCAACGCGAGTACGAGATACAAATCGTCCAGATTGAACCGGGGAACCGCCAACCCACTAACGATGCGACTGGCCGCAGGAAGCGAAAAAAGAGCTGTGCTGAGAAATGCAATACTCAGCAACGCTACCAAACCGACAAGAACACGGTGCAGGGCTCGATACCGGCCGACCAAGATCATGGCGCCAGTGCAAGCGACGATCATCATCAACCAGAGCTCCGGAGTGCCACCGACGCCGGCACAGATTCCCGTCGCCGCGCCCGTCAAGTTACCGGTCTGATAAGCCGCGTTACCAACCCCGATGGCCGCGATCACGAGCATGACCGCCGGCGTCAAGACTCGAGATTCCGCCAGCGTTTCTCGAATCGCTTCCCCGAGCCCTTTTCCACTGACGATCCCGATCCGCGCTGCGAGCGACTGCAAGACGATCGTTCCCAAGCACGCGAAGAGAATCGCCCAAAGCAAATCGCACCCCCGCTCGGCGCCTGCTTTGCTCGCGGTCACCACGGTTCCGGGACCGATAAACGCGGCCGTGATTAGCAAGCCCGGGCCAACGCGAAATCGGTGATTTCCCGTGCCGCGTCGATTCCTCGAATCACTTGCGGACACGCTTGACCCCGATTCGATCGACGGCGTACAAGCCAAAAGTCGCAAGCCAGTGATCGCCCTCGTAGTGGCCGCTGTTGATGTATGCCAAACCGGCGCTGAGATGCGACGACGCGCTTTCAACCAGCGGCTCGCGAAGCGGGTGATCGTCACGAAGCGCCGACGCGACGGATTGCAGACACCAGGCGCGGGAAAGGTTTAAGCCCGCCAGATGAACGATCTTCGGATCGCTGACATCGCTTACACGGACCGGTGCGATTGTGCCATCTGCAAGCTGTTCGGCCAAAGTTGGAACAAACTTGTCAAGCCACTGCTCAAACTCCGGCTCCGCAAGCACCCGCCGCATCAAGTCGGCTTCGTTCCAACAAGACGAAAAGAAATCGTGCCCCGAAGGCTCGTAGTGCACCGGATAGTCTGTATCCGCCGCGTAGAATGCGGTTGCCCGGTCAACGACAAGTCTTTCGAGACGACTTTGCCCAATCGCGCGAGCGTAGTCAAGGATCTGCCCAAGCGCGAATCCAGTATCGGTGTGCTGTCCAATACGGATCGGATACGACAACAAAGGCAAATAGGCCTCGATCCGTTTCACCAATACATTCTCGAGCGGACGCACGTACTCTCGCCATCTCTCAGCATCGGGATCCTCCCAGTCTTCAAGCTCCATGACCAACCTCAAGAACCACGCCCAGCCGTACATCCGCTCAAATGCCTTTTGCTCGTCCCGGGCAAAGAACTCCGCCTCTTTCTGGAGGTTTGCTTCGGAAAGGTGTCGGTTAAGGACCTCCCGGATCTGCGGTGCCGATTCGATTGTCGCGTGATACCTCAACAACCGAATGAGCACCCAGTGCCCGTGGACACTGCTATGCCAGTCATAGGAGCCGTAAAAGGCCGGAAAATGTTCGCGTGGAGTTCCGATCTGATCTTCGTTCGAATAGACCAGGGAAAGTTTGTTTGGGAACTCGGTCTCGACCCCCGCTAGGACAAGCTGCCCCCATTGATTGGCGGTCGATCCGTCCAAGCGAGTTGGCGCAAAACTCCGTGTTTGGGCCGACGTCACCGAGCCAATCAACGCAAAGATCGTGGCGGGCAAGACCGATCGAATACTCACGGCAGACTCACGGTTTGAGGTCGTTAGCATGCTGACTTGGGCGGAGGCGTTGACAGTTTACGATCTTTTACCAACAACATCGCGACGGAAAGAGGGGTCGGGAAAGAGGGATCGCTGGCGTCAGCACGCCGTCCATCTATCTTGGTCCTCGACAGTTGACAACGGAATTATCATCTTTCGCCGACTAGAGACGGAGAAAGACATCAGTCAGAACATGCGCGCATGAAGTCTTTGCCTTACCATCTCGGATGCCCGGTCTGGGCTTGTCCTGATTGGACCGGCAGCGTGTTTCGTCCTCGCGCACCGCGGCGGCAGTGGCTAGGTCAGTATTCTCAGGCATTCAGCACGGTCGAGGGGAACTCTTCCTTCTATGGGATCCCCACGATCGAAACCGCTCAGCGATGGGTGGCCGAGACCGCACCGGGGTTCCGCTTCGCGCTGAAGTTTCCGCAAGTCATCAGCCACGAGCGAAGACTCACTGATTGCGGCGGGGACCTTCACGCGTTCATCGATGTGCTCAAAATCCTCGCATCCGCCGATCGATTGGGACCGTCGTTCCTGCAACTGCCGGCAAGCTTCGGGGACCTTGCATTGCTTACGAGATTCCTTGATCAACTTCCCACCGAGTATCCGTACGCGGTCGAGGTCCGACATCCGAGCTTCTTCGCGAGTGGCCAAGCGGAACAAGCACTCGATGAGTTGCTGGCCTCTCGTTCGATCGACCGCGTGCTGTTCGACAGCCG
>JARFQX010000362.1 GCA_029287555.1 Rubripirellula sp.
AGAGAAATCAAAGCGACAGGCCTCAAGCGACAAGAGGTCGAGAAAGGTCAGCGTCGAGACGCTTTACAACCTGAGAGACGACATCGGAGAACAGAGCAATTTGCTGGCTGAGCATCCCGACGTCGTTGTACGTTTGAAGAAACAGATGGAGGACTTCGAGAACGAGCTTCGTGCCAACTTAAGACCTGCGGGCATGGCGGAACCAACTTCAACTGATTAGCCACAGATGAACACGGATTAGCACAGATGGGCGCCAGAATGACCAACGATCCATGTCTATCTGTGTCTATCTGTGGCGTTCCATTGCAAACAGCGACGCCAGTCCTCGAGTAATTGGAACGCTTTCAACGGAGACGAAATAACCAATGAGCCACCAAAAACCGATCGTGTCCAATGTCCAGACGAATCGCACGCGACGTCAATTCATCAAAGATTCGACGAAGACGGCGTCAGCGCTAGCCATTCCCAGCTTGTTTATCTCATCGGCCTCCGCAGCGACGGCTCCAAGGGATGCCAATTCGAAAATTCGCGTCGGTTTGATTGGCGCCGGAAACCGTGCCAAGTGGTTGACCCGAGCACTCTCCCGAGAAGCCGATCGCGCTGAGATGATCGCGGTTTGTGACTGTCACCTGCCCCAGATCGAAACCCTGGCGGATGAATACCGCAAGTCAACAAGAAGCGATCCGGAATGGACGGCGTATCAGAACTATGAAGAGATGTTCGACAAGGAAGACTTGGACGCCGTCATGATCGCGACGCCCGATCACGTTCGAGTTCGAGCGGCAATCATGGCTTGTGCCGAAGGTCTCGACGTGTACGCCGAAAAACCTCTGAGCTTCAGTATTCCCGAAGGCCGCGCACTGGTACAAGCCGTCCGCAAATACAAACGTGTGCTTCAAGTCGGTACGCAGCAGCGCAGCACGGCCAATAATCAGTACTCGTGCCAATTTGTCCGAGAGGGCGGCCTCGGCAAAGTGCCCACGATCCTGGTCAAGAACTATTCAGGGTCGCGGTCACCAGTGGGTCTCGCAAAGCAAGCCCTTCCCGAAGGCATGGACTGGAATCGATTCTGCGACCAGGCACCGCTTGTCGACTATCACGAACAACTTCACCGCCGGTGGCGAAATTACAACATCTTCACCGGCGGTCCAATCTGTGATCGCGGGTCGCACGCCTTGGACATGGTTCACCTGGCGATGGGCTGGGAGAACGTTGCGCCAAAGCGAATTGTGCCGACCACGGAAGCGATAACCGACCGAGAACGTGGGGTTCGGCTTTACTATCCAGACGGAACGGTTGTTCGACTGGAAAGCGACGAAGGCCCGGCGTTCGGCGGGATCTTTGTCGGCGAAAAAGGCAAGATGGAAATCAACCGAGGACGCTTTGCCTGCAATCCGACTACGCTGCTTGCACCTTACGAAGGCGAAGAGTCAGAAAACCACGTCGGAAATTGGCTCGACTGCATCGAATCACGACAGGAACCCAACGCACCCGTCGAAGTCGGCCATTTGATTGTCAGTGTTGCGCACCTGATCAACATTTGCCGAACCGTCGGTCGCCCGATCGAGTGGGACCAAACGCAAGAGCAGATCACCAACGACAAGGAAGCAAACAAACTATTGGTCAAGACACGTCGACCTGATTTCACCCTGCCAACGATTTAAAAACGCTCGGGTCTGGCGTAGCGAAAGTCGTCAAAGCTCTCAACGATTCACGATCAACCATTCGGTCAACACGATTCCTGGTAGATAATTAGATGAACTCGACACCACTCGGCTATTGCCGCAAATTGACTTCATTACGATGGCTCAGCTACTTATCAATCGCAGCGATGATGATCTGCCATGCGAGCACTGGCATGGCCCAGGCTGGCGACTGGCAGGTTCTGTTCGACGGCAAGTCCTTCACCGGCTGGAAGGCGTCGAACGACAACAATCAGTTTCAAGCTGTCGATGGTGTGATTCAAGGAGCCAGCTCTAACAAGACACACTTTCTAATCACCGAGAAAGAATTCCGCGATTTTGAACTGGAATTCGAAGTCAAGCTACATGACACAGACCTGAATTCAGGCGTCCAAATCCGCTCCGCCACGACGCGTGTCAGCAAGAACGGTACCAAGCGGCCAAGCATTCATGGACCGCAAGTCGACCTGGGCAAGTCTCCGGGACGCTCGGGTCACATCTTTGGCCAAGGAAATGGGCGTTGGTTTACACCGGAATCAGAACTCAAACGCAACAGTTTGATGATCAATGGCAAGTGGAACCAAGTCCGTGTGCTCGCAAAGGGCAAACGGATTCAGACTTGGATCAACGGTGAATCGGTAAGTGACTTCGATATCGCCGACGAAGTGGACAAGCAATACCCAAAGGGAGTCATCGCCCTGCAGGTTCACGGCGTCAAAATGCCCGAGAAAGTCCGTCATGTTTCGTTTCGAGATTTGCGCCTTCGAACTTTCGACGAGTGAACGAGCACCAAACCAAACCGAGTACACAGCAAGCCGGAATTGAGAGCATACAAGATGAAAACGCTTCTACTAACGGTTCTATCAGTTGTTTCCTTCTCGGTAGCCACGAGGGCTGATGCCGAAGACCAGCCTATGAATGTTCTCATGCTGGTCGCCGACGATTTGAACAGCTGGATGCTGAATGAACCGCATCGTTATCCAGGCAAAGTCATTGCACCGAACTTGCGGAAGCTAGCCGCCAGAGGAGTCATCTTCACTCGGGCCTACACCGCCGCGCCGGTTTGTTCGCCTTCACGAACCGCATTCTTTTCCGGCTGTCTCTTATACACATCTCCGAGCCCACGAGACCAACGAC
>JARFQX010000364.1 GCA_029287555.1 Rubripirellula sp.
CGCGGCTCGGAAGCGGACGTGTTTGGTGTTGCCGACGTGTTGCAGAAATGGGGGATCGATCGCGATGAACAAGTTATCGACATCCTCGGATTGATGGGCGATGCGAGTGATAACATTCCTGGCGTGAAGGGAATCGGACCAAAGACCGCACAGCAATTAATCAGTAAGTATGGAACCATCGAGAATCTGCTCAACCATACCGACGAATTGAAGGGGAAGCAGCGTGAGCGTTTGGAAGAGCAGGCCCAGATGGCTCGATTGTCCAAGCAATTGGTTACGATCCAGTTGGACGTTCCCCACCAAATCGACTTCGAATCGCTAAAACACCGTCCGCTCGATAAGGAGAAGCTGAAGCCGCTGATGATGGAATTGGAGTTTGACACGCTCGGTAAGCGAGTTTTCGGAAAGAGCTTTTCCTCGTCGTCAACGCGTGCCAAGGTGATCCGTGAGAAACGCGAAACGGAGATCCAGGCGACGTTGTTTGACGATCCGGTCGAGGAGAAGACGATCAAGGATGTCACGCATACGTACAAGACGATCGTCACCGCCGACCAGCGTCGCGATTTGATCGGCCAATTGGCGCAGCGGCCGAGATTCTGCTTTGACACCGAAACAACGGGCCTCAATCCGCGCCGCGCCCTGCCCCTGGGGATTGCATTTTCGTTTGAGCCTCATACGGGCTACTACGTCGTTTGTGGAGACAGCGAAGAGGAAGCGATGGAGGTGCTCAACGAGTTTCGCGGTGTGCTGGGCGATCCGTCGATTGGCAAGATTGGCCACAACCTGAAGTATGACCTGACACTGCTGCGGTGGCATGGCGTTGAAGTCGACGGCGAGTTGTTTGACACGATGTTGGCCCATTCCATGAAAGAGCCCGAGATGCGGCATGGTCTCGACTATCTGTCCAAGCTTTACCTCGGTTACGTTCCGATTCCCATTCGCGACTTGATCGGCGAGAAAGGGGACAAGCAGAAAAGCATGCGTGAAGTGCCGATTGAGAAGCTGGCCGAATACGCGTGCGAGGATGCGGACGTCACGCTGCAAGTTGCCGATGCGATTCGTCCGGATATCGAGACGAGGGGGGTGAGTCAGGTTTGTTACGAAGTGGAATGTCCACTGATCCCTGTCTTGGTTGAGATGGAATATCAAGGGATTCGTCTCGACACCGATGCGCTGGCAAACTTCTCCAAGAAGCTCGAAGGCGAGATCAGCGAATTGCAAGAAAGGATTTTTGATGCGGCCGGGCATGAGTTCAATATCGATTCACCCAAGCAACTTGGGATCGTGCTGTATGAAGAGTTAGAACTGGAGGCCAAACCGAAGAAGACGGCAACCGGTCAATACTCCACGCGCGAGACAGAGCTGCAGCGTTTGTCGAGCAAGCATCAAATTGTCGCTGATGTGCTTGAGTACCGAAACGCGAGAAAACTCAAGACGGTCTACGTCGATCAACTACCCGCCGCCGTCAATGAGAAAACCGGGCGACTTCATACGCACTACAGTCAGGCGTGGACAGCGACGGGGCGGATGCAATCCAATGATCCGAATCTGCAAACGATTCCGGTGCGGAAGGAGCGAGGCCGTGATATTCGAGCGGCGTTTGTTCCCCGCGATGAGCACCACTTGATCCTCAGTGCCGACTACTCGCAGATCGAGCTGCGCGTGATGGCGGATCTAAGTGAAGATGAAGCCATGTTAGAAGCGTTTCGCGACGGAGCGGATATTCACACAACGACCGCGGCCAAGGTGTACAAAGTTTCTCCCGAGGAAGTGACGCGCGAGATGCGCGACAAGGCGAAGACCGTCAACTTCGGGATCATCTACGGGATCTCGGCATTTGGACTTCAGCAACGGTTGAACATCCCCCGCAGTGAAGCGAGCGACTTGATCAAGAACTACTTTGAAAAATACCCCGGTGTGCGCACGTACATTGACGACACGATCGAGTTTGCCCGCGAACACGGCTACGTCACGACGCGCACGGGCCGACGTCGTTACATCCGCGACATCAACTCAAAGAGCCGAACCGTGGCGAGCGCCGCTGAACGCCTGGCCATGAACAGTCCGATCCAAGGGACGGCAGCCGATATTTTGAAATTAGCGATGATCAATGTTTATCGCGCCCTTCGTGAGGGAGGTTTCAAAACAAAGATGGTGTTGACCGTCCATGACGAAATTGTCTTTGACATGCTCATCAGCGAACAAGCATCGGTGATGCCAGTCATCGAAGAGGCGATGAAGAACACGCTGCCGATGAAAGTCCCGATAGTCGTTGAGATGGGCGTGGGAAAGAATTGGCTCGAGGCACACTGAACAAATGCTTTCCCTAGTGTCCAGCTCAATTCGCAGAATCCAAGGCCAGTGAATCCGCCCGCGGAGCAAGCCGGATCTTGGAACGTGGTAACATGTCCTTAACATAGCTAAGAGCAACTCCCGATCGGGAGCATGAGGCCGGAAACGAAGCGCACGAAGCGGTTCCCGCGATTCGTGTCCGTTCCCCTTTCTTCCGACGCGTGGTTCCTGGATGTGTCAAGCGGCAACGGACGCCCCCCTGATCAACACCGGTTCGACGAAAAGGAGTTCCACCGAGCTTTCGCGAGTAGGCGGGAAAGATGTCACGAAATTCCAAATCTGAACAAGAACGGTTGAGCGTGGACGAGAATTCAGCTCACACGGGTCATCAGCGCGGCGACGGCGGAGAGCAACCAGAGGTCGCGGGAGGCGGCCCGCCCGTCATCGACTGGGAGGCTGCGATGGAGCATGTCGGCGACGACAAGGAGTTGTTCGAAGCTGTCAAGGAGTCGGCCTTGGAGGAGATTCCTCGCTTGTACTCGTCGCTTCTCTCGGCGATCGATTCGGGCCAGCAGGTTGATGCTCAACGCCTGGCCCACACGATCAAGGGCGCCGCACGGGTGATTGCAGCGACCAAGACCATGCTCGTTTCCGAGCGGATCGAGCAGGCTTCAGCCAAAGGCGACCTCGATATCGCCAAAGACTCCCTCGAGGAACTGAATCAGGTCATCGAAGAACTCGTCAAAACCCTGAGTGAAGAGTGAAGGGTGAAGGGTGAAGGGTGAAGGGTGAAGGGTCTTTCGCATTTTCTTCTTTCACACTTCTCCCTTCACTCTTCAAACTTCAAATCATCGTGTCTCGGTGCGAGATCTCGCTGAGACTCGTTCCCGTTGCGGGCAGACGCATTCGAAAGCAGGTGCCTCGCCCCTCGGCGTCTAGCACTTGGATGTCGCCGCCATGTTCTCGCATGATCTTGGCGCTCACCGGTAGTCCCAGTCCGGTACCCCTCATTCCTTTGCGCGACTCGAAGAGTGAGAAGATCTTTTCTCGATCCTGCTCGGCGACCCCCGGTCCGTTGTCGATGACGTCCGTGATCCATCCGGTCAGCGGATCAAAGGCGGTGCGAACCAGAACGCGTCCGGCTTCCCGCTGGCCACCAACCGGCTCGTCCATCTCAAAATCGCTTTCGTCATTCATTTTCCCGGCAGCGGCATCCAGGGCATTGGTGACGAGGTTGAGCAGTGCTCGGTGGATTGCATCGGGATCAAAGAAGGCTGGGGGAATCGACTCGTCAACTTGCAACTCCAGGCTGACTTCCATTTCACGGGCGCGCGTTTGCATCAATTCGACGACCTCTGCCGCGGTGTCGTTCAAGTTAGCTTCGATCTTTTCCGGTTCGCGTTCCTTGGAGAAGGTCAGCATGTCCATCACCAGGTTGGAGATCCTTTCCTGGTTCCGGTCCACGATGCTCCATCCCCGCCGAACCACGTCGGTGTCGTTACGCTCAAGACCCGCCTCGATCAGGTAGCTTCCACCGCGAATGCCCTGCAGTATGTTCTTCACGTGATGCGAGAGCGTGGCGATGGTTTGTCCCATGGCGGCGAGTCGTTCGCTCTGCACCAAGGCGGAATAGTAAAACGTATCTTCGATCGCCAGGGCGGCTTGATGCCCGATCGCGGTAATCAAACGAAGGTGGTCGTCGTTGAAACGTTGTTTGTGGCCGCTGGCAATCAACTCGCCAGGCGGCGTGTAGGTGTCAACGTAAAGGGCACCCACGATGTCGTAGCGGCCCTGCAGGGGAACGCACAACGCCTCCCGGACGCCGCCTTGGACAATCGATGCGGCGGAGTCGAATCGAGAATCGTCACGCGCGTTGCTGGTTCGCACCCCTTCCTTGTGTTCCAGCACGTAGTCGAGGATCGTGTGACTGATGGCGATCCGGCGATCACGCCCGATCACCGGCGCGCCCGCTCGGTCACAACGAGCCGCGGGCTGCAGGTTGCCACTTTCGGGATCGCGCAGCATCACGCAGCCGCGGTCCGCTTCGACCCAGTCAAAGACCAGTCTGAGCACGCGGTCAAGCACTTCGTCCAGATCGTCGGTGCGGCCGACCGCCAAAGCCGTGAGATAGATTACTTCCAGCGAGCGGTCGCTCTCGCTTTTGACCGCGGCGTGGTCGAGGAGTTTGGATTCTCCGCCGGAGTGCGACAACTTCGACACGATCCGGCTGCCGTCGCCCTCTTGGCTCTTGAGCACGATGTCGATTCCGTGAGCCGCGTCCATCGCACTGGGTTGACCCGTTCCCGTGAAGATCATGAGCGTCGAACCGATCTCGATTCGATCGCCGCTGTGCAACTCCTGACGGATCACCTTCTGGCCATTGATGCGGGTCCCGTTGCTGCTGCCAAGATCCACCAGCTCGCAACCGCCTTCTCCCTCAACGCGGATCTCGGCGTGGGTCCGGGACGCTTCGGAGTCAAACAACTGGACGTCGCTCGACGCTTCCCGGCCAATCTTCATGACCGGGCCCGAAAGCTGGAAGTGCTTTCCTTGATCGCGACCCCGAACAACAAACAACGATGGCATGGAGAGGCAGGCTGGCGAGGCGGGAGGGGAGACAAACCTGACCCTTAGCATAAGGTCTTTTGCCAAGCATAAGGGAGCCAATTCATCAGCATAAGGAAGTTCGCACCGCCCAGACAGATGGCAGTTCGACGGTAGCTGGCGGCTAGCCGGTCAGTGACCATAATGGGAGTTTGGAATCCGAACGATCAGGCTGCAAAAAGGAACGTTTTCGTGCAACCTCCCCCCATTGAATCGGAAGACGATGCTGCCGAGGCCGCCAAGCTCGTCGAGGC
>JARFQX010000440.1 GCA_029287555.1 Rubripirellula sp.
CAGCAGGATCGCTTGCCCGTGCAGGTGTTCCGGTCCGTGCGTGATATCGCACTCTTGTCGTTCGTCCTAGCTCAGCACGCGCAGATTCGATTCTGGCTCACAAGCCATCCGCAGCAGTTGAATCGGTTCGAAGTAGTTGATGACGGCATCGGCCGTCTCGCTCACCGGCGCGTCGGCGAATTGCCCGACCACTAGGTCGCAGCCCGGATCCTCGGTGGTTTGGTCTTCGACGAACAGGAAACCCTCTTCGGTCACCGCGGCTGCGATCTTTCGCCAAAGCTTAGTGGCGTCGCTCATCGGAATGTGGTCGAGGACAGTCGTCGCCACGACGGCATCAAACGTGCCGGGGAGAATCTTGAGTTCACGCACGTCGCAGCATTTGATTTCGACTCGATCGCTGACCCGCGATTTGGCTGCTCGTTGCATCACCCGATCAAGTCCCCGTTGGCTGAGATCAACCGCCTTGACATGAAATCCGGCTTTCGCCAACGCGATGGTATCGCGACCTGCTCCAGCACCGAGATCGAGCGCCGAACCGGTCACACCGTTCTGTTCGGCGAACGCGGCAACGAGCGAGGAGGGAACGTCACCGTAGGCGATCTCGTCGCGGTCGTACGGCTCATAAAATGGATCAGCCACGTCGTATCGGTCGGCAGGCAGTTGGCAAGAACGGGGCACGTCAGGGCCGCGGTGAACGCGTCAGGGCCACGGCGAACGGCATCAACTTCTCATCTTCGCAGCGAGCACGCAATTCCCGGTCGAATTGGAGGATCGCGGGTCGCGGGGGCGGAGCGTGTTCGCTGGCGAATGGATGAAGGTGCGGTGAAGACCGCTAGGCAACTTTTCAAAGTCTCTACAATCGATTTCGTCGAGGCGTTAGTGACCCGATCGGCGCGATGGGGAAGCTCGATCGGCGCGTCGGTGAGCGTCGAGGCGAAGCAGATTGCCGCAACTTGATGATATTTATTCGCACGGGGAATCGAACCAATGAGTACACCTGCGCCGCCTCAGTTGGGCCAAGCCGCAGCACACATTGAGATTCGCAAGGAAGGCGAGGTGACGGTCCTGGCTTTGATGGGAAGACTGCGAGGCCCGCTTCCATCATCCGAGCGCGACAAGGTCTTGGCGGCGGTGGAACCGGGCGGTCAGCTCGTGCTTGATTTCAGCCGAACGGAGGACGTATCGGGCGCCTCGATGCGTCGCATCCTGATGCTGGTGCGCTACATTCGGGGGCTGGGCGTTTCGGTGACCGCTCGTGCGCCTCGGATCAACTGCGTTCAATCGCGGAGGCATCCGGCTTTCTCGACCTCGGAAACCATAATGCTCCCGCCCCGTTATCGATTGCCCAGCCCGCGCCGCGAACGCGGATCGATGTTTAACCCATTCACTCCTTCGCCGGCTTCGACCTGCGGCCCGGGACCCCGATGCCCCTTGGGGCCATGCCCCTTGGGGCCACGGCCCTTCCAAGCGGTGTGAACTTTGCTGTTTACTCCCGTCACGCCACACTTTGCACGCTGGTCCTATTCGAACCTGCTGAGGCCACACCGTTTGCCGAGATTCCGTTCCCTCCCGAGTTTCGCATTGGGGACGTCCACGCCATGACGGTCTTCAATCTTGATCCGGAGGAGTTTGAATACGGCTATCGGATGGAGGGGCCAATGGACCCGGCACAGGGCCATTACTTTGACCACCAGAACGTCCTCCTCGACCCGGCTGCCCGCTCGGTGGTTTGGCGATCGACCTGGGGCCGCCGGGATGAGAACCTCAGCAGCCCGCGCGGCCAGTTGATCGCCAATGATTTCGACTGGGAGAACGATCGCCCGCTGGGTTTGCCTCTGCAGGACTTGGTGATCTATGAGATGCACGTTCGAGGATTCACCCGGCATCCCTCTTCGGGGGTTCGTTTCCCGGGCACCTACGCAGGTGTACGTGAGAGGATTCCCTACCTGCGCGACCTGGGGGTGAACTGTGTTGAGCTGTTACCGATTTTCGAGTTTGATGAAGCGGAAGTCGACCGCCACAATCCGATAACAGGGGAAAAGCTGTTCAATTACTGGGGCTACAGCACTCTTGGTTTCAATGCACCGAAGGCGGGCTACGCGGCAACCGGGCCTTGCCGACTGCAGACCGACGAATTCAAAACGCTCGTCAAGGAACTGCATCGCTCTGGCATCGAAGTGATCCTTGATGTGGTCTTCAACCACACCAGCGAAGGTAATGAAAACGGGCCTTCCCTCTCCTTTCGAGGACTCGATAACAAGTCGTACTACATGCTGACGCCGGAAGGCTACTATTACAACTTCAGTGGTTGCGGCAACACGCTGAACTGCAACCATCCGGTGGTCCGTGATTACGTCCTGAACTGCTTGCGTTACTGGGTGTCGGAGTATCACATCGATGGCTTCCGCTTTGACTTGGCAAGCATTTTGGGGCGAGCCCCTGACGGCACGCCCTTGGCCAATCCACCATTGCTCGAGTCGTTGGCGCTCGATCCGGTACTCGGACGAACCAAACTGATTGCCGAGGCTTGGGATGCTGGTGGCTTGTATCAAGTGGGTCACTTTCCGGCCTACGGTCGCTGGGCCGAATGGAATGGTAAGTACCGCGATTCCGCGCGGAAGTTCTTGAAGGGTGACGAAGTTGGCCGGACCCAAGGGGGAAACAACAACACCTATTGCCAGGACAACGAGCTGAGCTGGTTTGATTGGAACCAGGTTCAAACGAACGCCGAGTTGCTGCGTTTTTGCCGATCGATGATCGCCTTTCGCAAAGCCCATCCAACGATCCGCCATGGCCGCTTTGCCGGCGCGGGACCAAGTGAGTCGGGCAGCCTCGAGATCTCATGGCATGGCACCGAGCCGTATCGGGCCGATTGGCCGGGTACCAGTCGCGTGCTTGCCTTTCACACGAGACTTCGGCGCGAGCCTCCGGACGATGTCGTCTACGCGGCCTTGAACATGTATTGGGACGCGCTCCCGTTCGGTTTACCAGACCTTGAAGTTGGACGGCGCTGGCATCTGTTCGCCAACACGGGGATGCAAGCGTCGAACGATGTCTACGATTTGGGCAGCGAACCGGAAGCGGAGGACCAGAACCAGATACTCGTCGGAGGACGCTCCGTCATGATCCTCGTGGTGAGGTGAGTGGCGAGTGGCGAGACTAGAGACTAGAGGAGTGTGCTCGGGAATTCCGAAGCGGGAGACACGGGCATTTCAAGGTGTAGGCCGGCATCAAGGAGCGCAGCGACGCCGATCCGGCAAAGGTTCTTGCTCGGCGTCGAATCATTGTTCGGTGCCGGATCTGCGCTTCGCTTGATTCGGCCTACTTCCAGAGACCAGAGACTCGCCCTTGCGTCACTCTTTGCACCAAATGCCCCAGCCATGCGGGGGCAGTTGCTGCGGGTCTTCGGCAAAACTTCCGGCAATCGGTCTCATCTTGTCGCTGACGTGGCAGGGCGACGGGGCGTCGTCGGTACTCAACGTGACCACCATCCGATCATCACCCGAAGCGATCTGATACGAAATCAGGCGATTGGTCAGATGGTTCACGGTGAGTTTCCCCGTGGCCAGCCATGGTCGTTGGCGACGCATGGCGATCAGTTGTTGGTGCAGCCTCCAGATCGCGGGCGGGTCCTTCAGGAGAGCCTCGGGTTCGAGGGGTGGCGGACGCCGAATCTCCTGATCACCTCCTTCGCGGTCATACTTCGTGCCCTCGGCACCCTGTTCATCTCCCGCGTAGATGGCCGTCAAACCGGGCAACGTCATCAGCACCGCTAGCGTGTGAGGTAGATGTCGACGGTCCTTTAATCGCGTTGCAATGCGCGTCGTGTCATGATTGCCGAGAAAGTTCCAGGAAATGAATTGCTGTGCAAAATCGCGGTGACGTTCCAACGCGTGAGCCAACTCAAAAAAGTTCTCGTCATTGAGCGAACTCCAGATGGCTTTCCAAAGTTCGTACTGGGTCACCGTATCGAGATGCGAGGACTCAATAAACGAAACGTAGTCTCCGTGGATCATCTCGCCAAGAAGCAACACGTCTGGATTTTCCTCGCGAACACGGTCCGCGAATTTCGCCAGAAAACTGGTCGGGATCGCGTAGGCCGCATCGAGTCGGAATGCGTCCACTCCTCGGCGAATCCAGCAGCAGGCGAGATCGACCGCCCAGTCCAAAACCTCGGAATTGTGGTGATTCAACTTCACCAGTTCACCGTGTCCCTCAAAGGTTTCATAGGCGAAACCGTCGTATCCCGGTCGATCAAAATCGATCAAGAACCAGTCTTGCCAGGGCGAGTCTCGGTGCCGCGCGAGCACGTCGACAAAATGGGGGTGCCCGCGACCAACGTGATTCAAAACCACATCGAGTGCGACACGCAGCGAACGCCTGCGGCACTCGTCGACCAGATGACCGAAGTCTGCCTCGTTGCCGAGCCGCCGATCCACTTGGAAAGGATCGACCACGTCGTAGCCGTGTGATTGCGACTCGCCAACGGGGCCCAACAGCAAACCGCCGAATCCCAAGTCGACCGTCCCGTCCAACCACCCCACCAAGTCCCTCAAACGATGCGAGACAGTTCCGCCGTGTGTGCCCGGCGCGGGATTGTGTGGTTCAGCCCCCAGGAATCCAAGTGGGTAAACGTGATACCAGATGTCGTCGCGAACCATTGAACACCCACGCTGGGATTGCAGGAGCATCGATCAGGCAAGCCACGTCTCGGTGGCGTCACCCAACTTCCTCGACGAAGCCGGTTTTCGCAACGGCACCCGGTTCGCTCGGGACAGCTGGTTCGGCCAGCCTGCGTCAAAAGTCTCAGCCGATCCGAATATCATCGTCGGGGCGTGCAAGGTGCTAAACTCTGAATGCATCGGCACTTTGGCAAACTCTCACCGCTTGAAAGACGTACCCGACGTCATCCACACGACCACGATTGGACGAATTCCCTTTCAATTCAAATGCCCTTTCCATTCGACGATCGGCCTGCCTTGTGAGAGTTGCTTGCATCATTCATTCGCTCGACGGTGGCGGTGCCGAACGCGTGATGGCTTCACTTTGCAGCCACCTCGGTGGGCGAGGTCACGAGGTGACGCTCATCACGCTGGACGACGGACATCGCCGGCGTCATCCACTCGATCCCGCCGTGAAATGGAATGCACTCGATGTGATGTCGAACTCGCGCAACTGGATCTCGAAGCTATCCAATAATCGGATGCGCGTCGCTCGTCTTCGTCGCGCGATCGGCAAAGCGGGACCGGAGTTGATTGTTTCGTTTTGCGACCGCACGAACATCCTCAGTTTGATGGCGGCCCGGGGATTGGCGATCCCGGTGATTGCGTGTGAGCGCAGCGACCCGGCCGAGCAAGATCTGGGTAAGGTCTGGGAGTGGCTTCGCGGTCGTACTTACCCGCGCGCCTCGGCGATCGTAGCCCTGACGAGTGACTCGGCCGAGCATCTGCGATCACGTTTCTCGGTGCCGGTCACGGTGATCCCTTCGGCGGTGGATGCGCCACCAATCCATTCCGATCGACAATCGGCCGGGGAAGCCAAACGGATCGTTGCGGCGGGGCGTCTGGAGTACGAGAAAGGATTCGACAGGCTGCTAACGGCTTTCTCCCAGTTGCCGGCAAGCGATCACGAATGGTCGCTGAGGATCCTTGGCGAGGGATCACAACGGAGGGCGCTGGAGACGCAAATCAAGACGCTCGGCTTACGTCGTCAAGTCTCGATGCCGGGCTGGATCGATTCGATCTGGGAAGAGTTGGCAGCCGCCACATTCTTCGTGCTGCCGAGCCGCTACGAAGGGTTCCCATCGGCGTTGATGGAAGCGATGGCCGTGGGGGTCCCCTCGCTTGCCGTCGATTGTCCCAGCGGACCACGAGAGGTCATCCGGGAATCGAATTGGGGATTACTGGTCGCCAACGAGATCGATGCCCTTCGCGAGGGCATGCAACGGATGATGCACCAGGTCGACTACCGGGAGCAGCTTGGTCAAGCTGGTCGGCAGGTCTCCGAACAATTTAGTTGGGACTCGATGGTAGATCGCTATGAAGAGCTGATGCGTCAGACGCTTGGCAGCGCGAACCGAATCTCCAATCCGTAGAAGGAAACGATTTGACCACAACTCAGGTCGATGCGACTGAGTTGTGCTGTTCGCTTAGAGTTCGAGTTCTTGCGCTGACGTGGACCTGTTTGGCGCGGTGCGGCGCTACAGGATACCACCGTGGGTCCGAATGGGCGTCAGGTGACTTGGCTGGTCGAGAAACCAGAACCGTTCCCATTCATCCACAAGTGAACGCAGGTCCTCCGAGGTGTACAGCAACTGCTGAACACGACGTTCGGGACGCGCCGAGTAGAGCGGCACGAAGCAGCCGACCGACGTGGTCAAGCAGCCGGCCAGCATGATGATTTGAAAACAACGTCGCATCGGGCGTTCCTCCATGAACGACTGGCTCTCGTTGATCAGTCAGTTAGGTGGCAAAATCGTTGGTTACGTGTCCCAGCGGCCGCTAGGGCCGTCGGGTGAATCGTCGCGAGGACGGACCTCGCTTGGCTGTTCGGGTTCACCGTCGCCCGCGTCCCGCACGCGCCGCTCTTCGGCTTCGTCCAGGTCGCGTACTTTGGCTTCCATGTATTTGCCCGGCTTGAAGGTCACGACGTGCTTTCGAGGCACATCGACCTGCTCACCAGTTCTCGGATTGCGAGCCTTTCGGGCCGCCCGTGGCTTGACCTCGAAAACGCCGAAGTTGCGAAGTTCAATCCGCCGTTCTCGTACCAAGGACTCGATAATCGCGTCAAACGTCTTTTGGACGATATCTTTCGTTTGTTGTTGAGTCAGCCCAACCTCTTCCGAGATCGTTCTCACGATGTCTTTCTTGGTCACTCTGACTCCC
>JARFQX010000445.1 GCA_029287555.1 Rubripirellula sp.
GTGGGCTTCCTTGCCGACGTTGCTTTTACGGTCGACTTCTTGGTCGTTTTCTTCTTCAGCGTTGTGATGGATTTGGACTTCTTCTTCGCGGTCTTCTTGGTTGCCTTCGTCGAACCCTTTCCGCTTCCCTTCGACATCTTCTTCGCGGTTTTACCAAAGGCTGAATCCCAGCCACTGGCATACTTTTCATTGGTTCCTACACGCAGAATCGTCATGATGGACTCCTGTCACTAAACGAGAAAATGCAAGTTGGCGAGACCTGCTCGAGCCTTGCTGTGTCGGCAAGCTGTCTCGCCGTTGTTCAATCGCGCAATCGGCGATCCCAGTTGTTTGTGATCCCAGTTGTTCGTGATCCCAATTATTCTTGATCCCAGAGTGTCACTAGCCGGCATGGATGCTCTTATATCGAGCTCGCCGCATTGTGCTGGTGTCCTCGGGGTCTTCGCCCAGTCGTTCACGCAGGTTGCGTTCATACGTATCGAAGTTTCCTTCACACCAGGTCACGTTGCCCTCGCCTTCGAACGCCAGGATATGCGTCGCGAGTCGATCGAGGAACCAGCGGTCGTGACTGGTGACCACCACGCAGCCGGCAAAATTTGCGATCGCTTCCTCGAGTGCACGCAACGTGTCCACGTCCAAGTCGTTGGTCGGTTCGTCCAGCAACAACACGTTACAGCCGCGGCGTAGCAGCTTGGCCAAGTGCACGCGATTGCGTTCGCCTCCGGAGAGATTGCCAACCTTCTTTTCCTGGTCGGGCCCCTTGAAATTGAAGCGGGCAACGTAGGCTCGTGCGGCGATGTTTCGTCCTCCCATCACAATCGTCTCGGTACCGCCGCTGATTTCCTCAAACACGGTTTTGTCGCCATCGAGAGAATCGCGGCTTTGATCGACGTAGCCCAGGTCGACGGTGTCACCGACGCGAATGATGCCCGAATCGGGCTCGTCTTGGCCGGTCAGCATGCGGAAAAGAGTCGTCTTGCCGGCGCCGTTAGGGCCGATCACCCCGACGATTCCACCGGCGGGCAGGCGGAACGAAAGGTCGTCGATGAGGACTTTTTCGCCGAAAGCCTTGTGAATGTTCTTCGCTTCAATCACCAATTCACCGAGGTGGCGGCCGGAGGGGATCTGGATCTCCAACTCGTCGGGTCGGTCCTCAAACTTCTCCGCTGACATCTCTTCGTAGGCTTTGATGCGAGCTTTGCTCTTGGCTTGACGAGCCTTCGGGCTCATGCGAATCCACTCTAGCTCGCGGGCCAGGGTGCGCTCCCTGGCCTTCTGCTGTCGCTGCTCGACTTCCAAACGCTTGTGTCGCGCCTCGAGCCAAGCGGTGTAATTGCCCTCGAAGGGAATCCCGCGACCGCGGTCGATTTCCAAAATCCACTTGGCGACGTTGTCCAGGAAATAACGATCGTGGGTCACGGCGACGACCGTGCCGGGATAGCGATCGAGATGCTGTTCAAGCCATGAGACGCTTTCGGCGTCCAGGTGGTTGGTCGGTTCGTCGAGCAATAGCAGATCGGGTTGGCGAATCAGCAATTGGCAGAGCGCGACACGACGTTTCTCACCGCCGGAAAGCTTGGACACCAGTGCGTCGCTGGGCGGCAAGTTCATCACCGTCATGGAAACCTCGACTTGGCGGTCGAGTTCCCAAAGATTGGCCGCGTCAATGGTGTCTTGCAGTTGCGCCATCTCATCGCACAGCTTCTGCATCTCGTCGTCGTCGGTGACTTCCCCCAGCAGCGTGCTGATTTCGTTGTAACGGTCGAGGATCGCCTGCCGCTCGGCCACCGCCATCTGAACGTTCTCGAAGACCGTTTTGGTTTCGTCCAGCGGAGGTTCCTGAGGCAAGTAGCCGACGGTGAAACCGCTGGTCAGTCGGGCGACCCCGTCGAATTCCTTGTCTTGGCCTGCCATGATTCGCAGCAGCGTCGACTTTCCGGCACCGTTGGGACCGAGAACGCCGATCTTGGCGCCCGGGTAGAAAGCGAGCCAAATGTCATCGAGGACGGTTTTCTGACCATGTTTCTTGGTCAGATGTTCAACTTGATAAATGTATTGGCGTGACATGATCGATTCAAAAAGTGATCTCGACGAAGCGATTTGCTTCCGAGCCCAGAAGGGTGACCGCTGATAACGGACAGGTGACGGAGGGGTGCTGGCCTGATTTTGCTATTCCCATTCGATCGTGGCCGGAGGCTTGCTGCTGATGTCGTAGCAAACTCGGTTGACACCCTTGACTTCATTGATGATGCGGGAGCTGATCTTGGCAAGCAGTTGGTGGGGAAGGCGGCTCCAATCGGCGGTCATGAAGTCGTTGGTATTGACGCTGCGGATCACCACGACGTTGTCGTAGGTGCGGGCGTCGCCCATGACCCCGACACTTTGCACTGGTAGCAAGACCGCAAAAGCCTGGCTGGTTTCCCGGTACAAACCAGCGTCTTGAATTTCGTGAACGACGATGGCATCTGCCTCGCGAAGCACCTGCAGCCGCTGCCGCGTTACCTCGCCCAGGCAGCGTACCGCCAATCCGGGGCCCGGGAATGGGTGGCGCCAAACCAGGGATTCGGGCAAACCGAGTTCCAAACCGAGTCGTCGGACCTCATCCTTGAAAAGATCCCGCAGCGGCTCGATCAATTCAAAACCGAGTTCTTCGGGAAGTCCGCCGACGTTGTGATGCAACTTGATCGTTGCGGCCGGTCCGTCCGGATCGGCACCGCTTTCGATGACATCTGGATAGAGCGTGCCTTGGGCAAGAAAATGTGCGTCCTGGATCCGATTTGCCTCCTCCTTGAAGCAATCGATGAAGGCGTGGCCGATGCGGCGGCGTTTTTCTTGAGGTTCGGTGATTCCCTGCAGGGCGTCCAGGAAGCGATCTTCGGCGTGGACCACGTGCAGGTCCGTCTTGAAATGTTCGGAGAACTCGCGGATCACCATGCTCTGCTCGTCTTTGCGGAGCAGGCCGTTGTCGATCAGGATGCACGAAAGCTGAGCCCCAATCGCCTGGTAGAGCAGGGCTGCGACGACGCTGGAATCAACGCCTCCGCTGAGTCCGCAGATCACCCGTCGATCTCCGACCCGTTGGCGAATCGATTGGATGGTGGCCTCGGCAAAGTCCTCAAGATGCCAAGTCGCGTCGCATCCGCAAACGCCGATCACGAAATTCTTGAGCAGTTGGCCGCCCAGGGGTGTGTGGGTCACCTCGGGATGGAACTGGATGCCAAATACGGGCAACCGACGATGGCGAATCGCGGCGTAAGGACAAGTTCCCGTCATGGCGAGCGTTTCAAAGTCATCACTGACCGACGAAATCTGGTCGCCGTGACTCATCCAGACGTCGATCTGCGTTGGCAGCCCCGCAAAGAGCTGATCGGCCTTGCCAATCCTGCAGGTTGCCGGCCCGTATTCGCGGCTGGGCGTGTTATCGACACTGCCACCAAGTGCTTCGCAGCTCAGTTGCATGCCGTAGCAGATCCCCAAAATGGGAATCCCCAGTTCAAAAAGCTGGGGATCGCAACGCGGAGCTCCCTCTTCATAAACGCTGGCTGGACCGCCCGAAAGGATGATGCCTTTGGGCGCGAGTTCCGCCAGCCGCTCGGCGGTAATGTCGTGCCGTAGTAT
>JARFQX010000673.1 GCA_029287555.1 Rubripirellula sp.
CTGTTGGTCCGTTCTTGCGATTGCCTTGAGCGACCGAACCCGGCGGCGCTCCCTGTCGATAGGATTGGCCGGAGGATTCCTTCTCGGGATTCGACTCGGCCGTTTGCGCCGCGCCGGGACTCGCTTGGTCGGCGCCTTCACGGCCCCAACCGAATCGACTCGCAACGGTGGTGCCGGGTGAGTCCAGCTTGATCGGAAGCTCAAAAGTGGCCAGCGCTCGTCCTGGCATTGGAGCCATGTAAGAGATCAAAAGGACGGCGGCGATCATCGACAACCCGCCCATCATCCAACCAATCGAAACATCCACCGGCATGTCGACGCGACGTTGCCGCAAGTATCTTCTCAGCCCGAGAAAACTTGTCGTGACCAACAACGACAAACTGGAAAAGAGGTAGAAGGCGAGCAACCGCTGAGCGCGATTCCACGTCTCGGCATCATTGCGAAGAAAGAACTGCCCCAGCCCAAACAGTGGCAATGCTGCAAGGGCCAAGTACATCACCGTGCGGCCTGGCTGATGAGTCTTCCGAACTGGCCGCTTCGACTCACCTTCAATCGTCACTGAATCGCCAACTGCGTCCGACGATTGTTGCAGTTGCTCGTTGACGAACATCCGACCCGAATCAACCAATCCCTGGCCACTCGCGTCGACCTCGTCATCAATGAGCGTGCAGTCGCGCACAATGATGTCCGATAGGTAGGCGATCAGCGCAAGGATCAAGAGCGCGAAGATTGGTGAGTCGACGAATCGGAGCATCGCTAGAAACGTGACCAGCCCCAGCACTGCCGCGTAACCGAGCGAGTAAGTCCGGTCGTTCTCGATGGCGATGCGGGCGATCCCCACGGCGCCGAGCGTAAACATCATCAAAATCCAGGAAACCCGCCCTGGAAATCCGCCCCGATAAAGCATGAGCGTCAAGAAGCTAGCCAGACTGCTGATCATGAAGAAGATCAGCAATGGTGCCACCGCGATTGCGGCGTAGTCAGCAGCCGATTTGGTTCGTGTCAAGAACTATCCGTCTGATCGATGACTGCTATTGCTCTTCCGGGTGTAACTCCCTCCAACGCTTCATCGCCGGACCAATGCTGTTCATGGGAACCCACTTACCTTTGGTCTTGCTGCTCTGCAGAAGCGTCTCGGGAGAAATCTTCCCCTTTTCAATATGATGCAACAAGTCGGCTTCGCTGATTGGCCCCACACGGCGACCCTTGCGGAGCCAGCCTCTTGCCATGTAGTACCATCCGACTGACATCACTCACTCTCCAATTCGACGGAAGATTGGTGATTGATCACCGACACAACCCGCCGGCCGCAATGGAGGATCCCGCCCAGGCGGCGGGTTGGTTGCGAAACGGGCCGCGACGTCTAACGACTCAACGCCGAAAGGCATCGTCCTTCCTTCGACCCCTGCGAGGCAAGGTGAATTCACTCCGTGATGAGCCGAGCGACTTGAATAGTCTAACGTGAACCTCATGGCCAATGCCATCAAATCACGGGGAGATCAATTCACGTTCCCTGGGGCCCCTCGGGTGGGCTACCACCGGCCACTCATCCGGTCGTGTTCCACGATCTTCTTCGCCTCGTCGCTCAAGCCGAACGGCAGGTCGGGTTGGTTCAGCTCCAGAAACACCGTGTACTTCTGGTGCAGGGCATCGGCGTGGACGACCGACGAGTGGGACAAACGGAGAAAGTGAATGGGCACTCCGTTCCAGCGTTTGGTCAGCACGCCAGCTTCCAGCGTCGGTTCGTGCTGGAGACCGTAGTGCTGAGTCATCGCTCCAACGAGTCGATTGGGATCGCCAGTGAAGGCATGCATCGTTACCCGCTGTACTTTTCCGGCACCGTCAAAGTAATAGGTCAGCGTCCCGGCGAGGTCATCGACTCGTGTCCCGGTGACGATCGGCACCCGCATCACTTTAAAACGAATGTCAGCCAAAACCGTGGACACGCGCGTAAAGCGTTCGATCACCCACTGGGGCGAAATGTCGAACCGCATCACTTCACGAAGATCTCGGATGGGAACTCCCACAATTCCTGGTCCGCTATCGTCGTCAATCGCCGCTTGTCCCAAATCCTGCGTCAGCTCAGAATCGTATCGATACCGATTTGAGGTCGCGCTGATCAGCTGCTCAACCTCGTGGTGTGCGTGAACGGCGTTACTATCACCATCTAGATAGTCGGATTGCACGCTCGCGGTCACCGAATCGACGGTTTCTCTTCCCCACTCGGTTTGTGTGGCCACATAGGGGGCGCCGGCAATCGCGGCGGCGGCGGCGGCGGTGCGAAATCGAAAGAACATGGGACGGTTCGCGGCTGTCGGGGGGAGGACGGGGAGTGGCATTGCTCTGGTAACCAGCCGACAAGTTGATTCGTCGCGAATCGAACGTTGGCGATCACTTGTCAACGGTGACGGCTTCCACTTTCATCTTTTATCGACCCAAGGGAGCGTTGCGGTTGCACGGACCACGCTTCGGCGTCCTTGCAGGCACCATCGATTGATCGCTTACAATCCGCCAAACCATGAATGGAGCTGCAATCCGAATCGTTGAAGTGATGGCGATGCATCGGAAGCGTTGCGAATCCGTCGTCGCGCTTTCGCGTGAGGGAGATAGCGCGGGCGCGGAGTCGGAACTTGCCTCGCTCTGTCGGGAGCTTCCACCGCAGCAGGGCCGCCAGGTCACGGAATTCCTGGCAGGAGTCGCTGCGTTGCAACCGATTGCCCATGCCAAGTTATCGTGCCCCAACGCAACGGATGCCACGGACACTACTCGAGTCTGGTGGGCGACCGACAAATCGTTGCAGCAGGCCACGCCTTGGCAGGTTGCGAGGATCAAGGCGGGCTGGTTCGGAACCGACGCCGTCTTTGATCTCTGCTGCGGAATCGGAGGTGACGCGATCCAGCTGGCGGCCCGCGGCGCGGTCACCGCTGTGGACTTGAACCCATTGATTGCCGCGATTGCGGGTGCCAACCTTAGTCGAGCCGCGGCGGGCGGTTCCGACGTTTCCGCGCAATGCGACAACGTCACCACCATGGCACTCCCCAGGTTGGCGTCGATCCATCTGGATCCCGATCGACGAGTTGGCGAGACGAGACGAAGCGACCCAAATCAATTCGAGCCGGCTTGGGATCAGGTTACCAAGCTCATCGCGTCGTCGTCGGCCGCCGTTGTGAAGCTAGCACCGGCGAGCAGGCTTCCTGCAGGCGGGTTGCCGTCGACCGAGTTTCACCGCTGCTGGATTTCACTATCGGGAAGCGTCCGTGAACAGTCGTTGCTGTGGGGGACAGCGCTCCACCGCGCGAATCTTACTCGCGGGGAAAAGTCAGCACTGGTGCTGCGGTCTGACGGCACGGCAAGTTGGTTCGCACCCGATCGCCAAGCGGCGACCACCGCGGCTGCTCCCTTTGACGGAACACCGGCGGTGCTGGTTGACCCGAATCCAGCGGTGCGCGCCGCGCACCTGACCGAAGGCTTTGCGAATGAGTACGGACTCGGCTTGCTTGGCGAGCCGAGCGGATTCCTAGCCGGCGACGACGGTTTGATTGACTCACTTCACTCGCTACGTCCACTCGCGATTGCCGCAGTGGTGAAGTGGTGGGGAAGTTGCGACGACCGCAAGCTTCGAAAGACATTTCGTGGGCTCAACGTCTTTCCGCAAACGGCCAAGGTTCGCGGTACGGATCATGATCCCGCGGTCCTGGTCAAACGCTACCGCCGGTGCGGAGAGCATCCGGTCACGCTATGGATCGGTAGGCAGGGCAAGCGAGCTTTCGCAGCCATCACGGACGTGTTGTAGAGGAACCTGCTCGACCGCCGTTGATTAAGAACCGAGCAAGAGAGAATCGTTCACTTCAATCAGCACGATCAAATGATATCCGGCAAAATTTCCTTCGCCCTGGGAAGCTCCCGCGCCTCGCGAAAGCCCGGATGATTACTCAGCAGCAACGGGAGCATCGGCAACATGGGGTCGGTCAGATCAGCCAAGGACCGGTCATCCAGTCCCGACGGTGTTCGTGTTTTCCAGATCGCCTCGTTCAGCGAGGGACCAAACGGCCCGTAGGGCAGCTTAGCCAACCGATCGCGGCGAGCGATCAAGTATTGCTCTGGCGAGAGATCTTGTGCGTCCTGGAGTTGCTCGTCCAGGTTCGCCGCCAAGTCGAAACGTTGTTGCTGCTCGAAAATATCGACCAGCAAACCTCGCGCGAGGATCGAATCGTAGCGATCTCGAAGCCGCGTGGCGTCTTGAATCGCTCGATCCGTGTTTCCTCCGAACCAATGAGCCCTGGCGTGGTCAACCTTGACCGACATCGACAAGGGATGCAGTTGCCATGCCTCGCTCAGCGATCGTATCGCCTCGTCCCAGCGATGACTTGCCAGCAGGAAAAGTCCGTACTGGTGCCGCAACTGCCAATGGTTGGGATGTGCGTTCGTCAGTTCGCGGAAAGATTGCGAGGCTTGCTGGAACCGACCGAGCGATTGCCAATCAAGCATGGCGAGCGTCAAATGGGCTTCCAGAGAGGTGGGGTCAAGTTTGAGTGCTTCCTCTGCACTTTCCCTCGCCTGACGAATCAGGTCGACGCTCTTTTCCGTCTCGCTCTGCGCCGCCAGCGTGATCGAAGTCAGGGCAATGCCCGCAAGCGGGGCAGCGAACGTTCGATCAGCGGTGTGCGCTTTTTGAAAGCAGCTCAGCGCCATCTCCAAACCTATACGGCTGTCCGGATCGGAACGTGTACCGCCGCTGACCAGACAGTTAAACGATTCGACAGTTAACGGGGCTTCTTCCTCCGCCGAGCTGGTTAATCGTTGCCCGATCACCTCCGCCACCTCGCTGGCGAGCGAGCTGAGTTGCAACAGGTTCTCGGCCGAATCGGCGTGCAGCGTCTTCCCCCACAACTGGTTGCCCGTCTTGGCCGAGACAATTTCGAGATTCAATTCGAGGAAGCTCGTGGAGCCCTGCGCGACCGTCCGCATGGATCCGGTAAGCAGCGCATCGACCTCGAGCAGTTGACCAAGTTCGCGAAACTCCTGTGGCGACTCGGCGGTCATCGGTCGGAACCGTGGCACCTTCACTTCGCTCAGCCGCGTCAGTTCGTGCACGAGCATCGCCCCGAGTTGCTCACCTCGCTGCAAATCTCGGTCGCCGACCGGGGCAACGGAGTTGACCGGCCTTGTGGCACCGGCGGACTTGTCAAGAAAGGCGAGCACCCCAAGCGAACGGATCTGGGTAAGCTCTCGATTACGGCGTTGAATGATGGTGGGAACGATCAATAGTCCGGCGATACCGCCGGCACCGGCGGCCAGCAACCGTCGCCGGTTGATCCGTTTTGGCGTCACGCGCTCTCCGCGGTCCTTGCCGGCGTCCCCAAATCCCGATCGCAACTGGTTCGCCACCTCCGCGGCCGATTGCGGTCGGCCTTTCTCCTCTTTGTCAAGACAAGCCTGAATCAGATCCGCAAGCGCGACGTCTTCGTCTCGCCTCGCTGGATCAGGCTGCGGGTCATGATGAAGGGTTGCGCTGAAGCGGGCGGAATTGGTGCGTCCATCGAACGCGCGTTCCCCGTAGAAAGCCTCAAACAGGATGCAGCCCAGTGAGAACAGATCAGCCGCGGGCGTCACCGTCTCGCCACGGACTTGTTCGGGCGACATGTAGCCGGGCGTTCCCATGACCAGACCGTTACCCGTTTCTTCAGCGGAGACAGCGAAGTCGGGTGCTCGCGACAATCCAAAATCGAACAGCTTAACGATCTCACCGCCATCCGCCCGAAGCCCGTCGCCTGCGATCGTCGCCAGTTTGCTGAACTCCGTTGACCGTCGCGGAACCAGCATCACATTCTGTGGTTTCAGATCCCGATGTATCACCTTTGCATCATGGGCGGTGGCAAGAGCGTCGGCGATTTGCGCGCCGATTTGACGCACCTCGCGAGATTCCATGGGACCGCGAGCCAATCTCTCACTGAGAGCTTCCCCATCAAGAAACTCCATGACGGCGTAAGGTAGCTGGCCAAAGGTACCCACATCGAACAACTCGACAATGTTCGGATGGCTCAGCGCCGCGACCGCCCGTGCTTCCCGTTGAAACCGACCGGTCAAATCATGCCGCTGAGAGACCTCGACAGCCAACATTTTGATAGCGACCGGTCGATCGAGCCGCGTGTCGACAGCGGCGAACACGACGCCCATCCCGCCGCGGCCCAACTCGCGCAAGATTTCATAGGGCCCGATTTTGATCCCCGGTGAAGGCAAGCGAGCGCGACCGACCTCGGTGAAGGCGGGGTCGGCCGAAATCGTTTCCGTCAGATTGACCGAATCGCTTTGACTCGTCGGCGAAGCATCCCCCCGGCCTAGCTCATCACGAACCAATTCCAACTCCGTCCGAAGCAACTCCGCGTGCACCCCACCGTGCCGCGCCACCAACTTTTCGAGCGACGGAATTTCGCCACGCCTCAGCCGCGACTCGTAATCGAGGCAAACGGCGTCGATCCTCGCAAGTTCGCTCGCCGGTAGATCGTTAAGGTTCATGGGTGGGGAGATGTGAGTGGGGAGATGCGAGTGGCGAGATGCGAGATGCGAGTGGCGAGTGGCGAGTGGCGAAATGCGAGATGCGAGTGGTGAGTGGTGAGTGGTGAGTCTGTCTCTTATACACATCTGACGCTGCCGACGACTTCGCCGTAGTGTAGTTCTCGG
>JARFQX010000679.1 GCA_029287555.1 Rubripirellula sp.
ATCCTGTATGATTTGACCGATGATGAGGTTTTGGTGCTCGGGGTGTTGCATCCGTCGCAGGAACCCGACCAATGGATAGCAAGAAGCAGATTACCATGAAGCAGCCTTTGACATCGCGAGGCACGAGCCGATGTTCAAGGGCACTGTTCAGGAAGCCCGGCTGACTCGGGTCCTGCGTCCTGGGCAACGCTTCCACCCTCGGGTTCGCGGGATTTGCGGTCCGTATCGGGCCATTAATGCGTCGGCTCTTGATCTCCCTTCGTGACGTAGGTTGCATCGGCTTCGCGGAGTTGCGCCGATTGCTTCGCCGCACACTTCGTGAAATCCCGGACCGAATTCTGGCGAAAAGGCGCCGAAGCGGCGCAACTGCCAGCTGTCGGGACCGAAGCGGCGTAGCAAATCGGCTCCGAACCGGCGGAAGGTCCAACTTCCGCGCGTTTAGGCAGTCTGTTTTGCAAGGGGCGAATGGCTCTGATTCCGGCATTGCTCCCTGGTAGAGACTATTCGAAGCTGACGATGGTTTGACGAGGGTCCGAGCCGCTGGTCGACTCGGTCCCGTCAACGCAACACCATTATTCGTCGGTGATGCTAATGCGCACAGAGTCGACGTGCCCACTGAACTCAGACTCCTGACGATTCGCAAAGAGATCCTCCACGACCTGGGTCGCATCGTCCAAACCGACGTCCGCAGTTTCATCCGCAGAAAACACCGCTGGCTCGGTTTTCTCCACACGCCCTTCGGCGACCTTCTTGCCGTCGATAAATAGCGTCGCAAGGCCTCCTTTTCCGATCCCGCCTCCATCGTAATCGAAGGTCAGTTTGATCTTTGCCGTGTCTGACTGAACTGCCACTGGTGATTCGATGGAGTACTGATCAAGTCCGAACCAGTTGTACCTATACGCGGGTTTGCCGTTGTTCATGTAGAGCGCCCAACCGCCAAACTTTCCGCCCTGGCAGAGGATGATGCCGTGACCTTTCCCTTCAAGTGTCACTTCGGCCTCAATTGTCTTCGAGGTGTTTTTTACATTCAGAAACGTGTTCTCGAGAATGCCTTCCATCCCATGAGCCAACGTCAGTGACTTTCGTTCCCCCATGAGATCTGGACGACCGGCGAGTTTGGCGTTGAAACGCTCATACAGTCGGTCATCGAGTGGGAATACATTGTTTGCGATGGCTTCTTTTTCGAAGAGGCCCTGTAGTTCCTTCAGCTTCGCTGGATTCTCCTTCGCAAGATCTCTGGTCAGACTGAAGTCGTCCTCGATGTTGTAGAGCTCCCAAGTGTCTTCTTGAAGCGTGCATAACGGCTTGCCGTGCCAAGGAACCTGGTGAACGACGCGGGCCAGCCAGCCATCGTGATAGATCGCGCGGTTGCCAAACATCTCGAAGTATTGCGTCTTATGACGTCCTTCCGCGTTCTTGTCTCGGGCTGCATACAACATGCTGACACCGTCCAGCGGCTTTTGCTTGACGCCATTAATCGTTTTTGAATGAGGCAGCTTCGTCGCTTCCAAAACGGTGGCAGCCACATCATTGACATGATGCCACTGGCTGCGAACCTCGCCTTTGGCCTTTATCCCGGCGGGCCAGTGCATCACCATTCCGTTGCGTGTTCCACCGAAATCGGCAGCCATCTGCTTGGTCCATTTGAACGGCGTATCCGTCGCCACGGCCCACGAGCAGGTCATGTGCGGGAAGGAATTCGGTCCACCCCAATCATCCGCCCGCTGCAACATACTCTCGACGGTTTCGGCATCAAAGATCCCGTTCAGGTGCACCAGTTCGTTGAAAGTTCCCTCTAGTCCACCTTCGGCACTGGAGCCATTGTCACCCATGACATAGATGAAAAGTGTATTCTCTAGCTCGCCGATTTCGTCGATGGCATCCACAAGCCGTCCGACCTCGACGTCCGTGTGTTCGGCAAATCCGGCGAACGTCTCCATCTGCAACGCAAACAACTCTTTCTCTTTTTCGCTGAGCGTGTCCCACTGTTTGATGTCCTCGGGCATCGGCGCGAGCTTCGTGTTCGCTGGAACGACTCCCATCTCTTTCTGGCGTGCCAGAGTCTGCTCGCGAAGGACCTGCCAGCCGTCATCGAATTTACCATTGTACTTTTCAATCCATTTCTTCGGCGCGTGATGCGGAGCGTGGGTCGCTCCGGTCGCGTAGTAAATAAAGAACGGCTTGTTGGGCGTCATGGCCTGTTGGAACTTGACCCACTCGACTGCCTCTGTCGTCATGTCAGTGGTGAAGTGATAGTCGTCCTGGTCCTTTTTTGGCACGCGCGTCACACCATCAAAAATCACCGGCTCCCATTGATTCGTCTCACCACCGATGAAGCCGTAAAACTTGTCAAACCCGGAGTTCGTCGGCCAGCGGAAATACGGACCTGAGACTGAGACTTCCCATGTTGGCGTCTCATGCCATTTCCCAAACGCTGCCGTGCTGTAGCCGTTGTGGCGAAGAGTCTCCGCAAAGTACTTGGCATCGTCGGGTCGCATCCCCAGGTTTCCGGGAAACCCTGTTGCCACCTCCATGACCGATCCTACGTTCACATTGTGATGGTTGCGGCCCGATAGCAGGGAGGCCCTCGTGGGCGAACAGAGCGCGGTGGTGTGGAATCGGTTAAAACGCAAACCATTCTCGGCCAGCCTGCTGAAGGTTGGGGTCTCAATGGCTCCGCCAAAGGGAGCGGTTGCCCCAAACCCGATGTCGTCGATCAATACGATGACAACATTCGGTGCCCCCTCGGGCGCTTCAACATTGAATGGTTCCGGCTTGGTTGCATTGCGCGCGTCCATCTCCGTTATCGGTGGTGAATCCGGCGGGCTAATTGGAAGTACCGATCGGTCGATTTCCCCCGCACAACAAAAATCAAAGTTGACAAGGCCGAAGGCCGCAAAGAACACCAATGTACTGAAGAGAGATAGCGCCGAATTGCATATCATGTTGGTATTTCCCGTGGGGTGTTTGCGTGGACTCATCCGCATCTGGCAAGCGTTTCCACGGCGGAAAGTGAGATTAGACGGCATGCTTACAGCATCCACACGGAAGTTTTCTATCCGATTCGCGGTCGACAATCAAATGAATGTGCCGTGAACGACCGTGATTATCGTCCCATCTGCGAAACACGACCGTGCTCTTGTTGTGCCGCGATCAAGGCTCCAACTGAGGTGGGAGTTCGGCACCTCCGCGTAACCTGCGGAGGTGTGTGGACCGAAGAAGCGAAGGGGATCGTCTTCGTGCGGTGGAAGGGTCCAACCTTGCGTTAGCAGCGAGTACAGAAATGCGAGCAATGGCGGTGAAACCAGCCTTACGCCGGTCGATCGCCTGACTGACGGTTGACGATGGAAAGTGGTTCGGTCGGAGGAGAAAAACGCCGCGAGCATGTGGCGGATTTCGAGAGGCTCAAACAGCGCAACGCGCCCCTTGCGTTTGACGTGCCAGTGGCGACATAGGAACCCACGTGGACCATGCTTGGAGAGGGATATCCGCTCGCAATCGTGAACACCTTTCAAAGGCGTGTTGATTAACGAGCACGATCTCGCCGCTGAAAACGAACCAACCACCGGGAGCGCTTTGCTGCCGGCGGTCTCGAGGTTTCGTGGGTCGATCAGGGGCTGCTCCGAAACCGCATCAAGAAGATGACGGTCCCGGAGCGCCATTGATCATGATCGCATCAGCCGATGTCGACCCGACGAGCGCGAAGGATGGTGTCCATGTCGGTCAAGACTTTGACGGCGTCCACTTCAATCGACTTCCTTGCTCGCACGGTCGCACCCTGAAGATCGACATCGCCTTCCTCGGATTTGATCTCGACTTCCTTGCCGGCCGTCATTTTCGCCAGTGATGCGAAAACCGAGTCAACCGCCTTGATTTCGATCGACTTCCCGGCCTTCAAACGGCTGTCGACCAGCGACACGGACGACTGTACGGATTCGATTTCGATTTCCTTGCCGGCCAACAGGCTTGCGTCATCGAGGCTGATGGCGCCGACCGCCTGAATCTCGACACTCTTTCCGGCGAAGAGACGTGTGCGTTCGCCGCCGATGATGCTACCCGAAGCCTTCAATTCGACTTCCTTTCCGCCGAACAGTTTCGCTCCCGTGACGTCGAGGTCCGATCCCGCATAGAGTTCGACACTCTTGAATGCCGACAGTGAAACTCCTGCGGCGACGACCAGATCGCCCGCCGCGCGGAAGTCAATATCGAATAGGAAGCGTGGAGCTGCAGCCACAAAGAGACCTGCATCAGGGATCACGGAGTCATAGCCACCTTCGGCCTCGTCAGTGTCAAAATTTCCGTCAGCCAACTCACCCTGAATCAGGGCAACATCGATCCCCGTTTCGAACAACTGGTTATTGTTCGCGTCGACGTAGGAAACGCCCGGGTTCTCGGATGGGAATTCGATGGTGGTTAGCGTGTTGCTGTCTTCGTTGGTAATGACCAACAGCGGATTGAAAGTCGGGCTGTCGGCGGCCGTGATAAACGTGAGCCCTTCCGGTCCGGCGTCGCCCGGCACCAACAGGTATTCGACAAACTGCACGTCGTTCGGATCGGTGACGTTGAACATCATGATCCCGCCGACTCGTTCTAGACCAACGAACGCATACGTTTGGCCATCGATCTCGCCGATCGTGACGCCTTCTGGTTCGGGACCTTTGTCGTCGCTGCGGTCATCAAACTCAGCCGGATCACTCTCGTCGGAGTTGAAG
>JARFQX010000716.1 GCA_029287555.1 Rubripirellula sp.
CGCGACTCGATTCGTCGGCAGCGTCAGATGTGTATAAGAGACAGCCAGTGAGCTTATCACCGAGGTCTTCTCGAGCTTGCTCGGCGGCCGCGGTCAACTTCTTGACCACTTCGGGATACTCGTTGAGCACGTTCTTGCTCTCGGAAACATCGTTGTCCAGATCAAACAGGCTCAGTCCAATCTTGGCTTGCTGATACGGGATGGGTAATCCGCCCGTGCCACCGGGATGCCCCTTGAGCGTGCGGTAGGCGTGTGGAAACACGAGTTTGAAACGGTCATTGCGAACCGCTTGCAATTGACCACCGCCGTAGTAGCAGTAGAACGCGTCATGCGGTGATTTCGCATCCGGCTCACCAAACATCAACGGACGAATATCTTTCCCATCGATTTTGTGGTCCGGCAGGTCGGCGCCGATCAACTTGGCGACGGTGGGCAGAATATCGATGGTGCTGCAGAGTTGGTCACAACGAGTTCCGGCTGGAATCCGTCCCTTCCACCACATCACCGTCGGCTCCCGATAGCCACCTTCGAACATCGTCCCCTTGCCTTCCCGCAGCGGCGTGGCTTTGCCTGCGTGAGTCCCGTAGCTCAGCCAGGGGCCGTTATCGCTGGTGAAGATCACGAGCGTGTTTCGCTCGGCGCCGATGTCCTCGATCGCCCGCAGCACTTCGCCGACCGACCAATCGACTTCCATCACGACGTCGCCAAAGATGCCCGCACCGCTCTTGCCTCGGAACTTTTCGGAGGCATACAGGGGAACATGGACCATCGGATGGGGAAGGTAAAGGAAGAAGGGATGATCAGCGTTCTTCTTGATGAAACCGACCGCCCGCTCGGTGAACTGTCGAGTCATCTGTTCCTGGTCCGATGGCTGCACGTCGTCGTTGACGATCTTGACCCCATCGGCCGTCGTCGCACGGATCATTGGCAGAGCGGACCAGGGAATCTTCGCATCGGGGTCCTTCATTCGTTTGGCGACCGACGCGGGGTGCAGCGGCCACATGTCGTTGCTGTAGGGCAGTCCGTAATACTCATCGAACCCGTGCTCGATCGGCAGGAACTTGGGATGATGCCCAAGGTGCCACTTGCCAAAGACGGCCGTCGCGTAACCTTTCAACTTGCAGAGCTCGGCGAGTGTCGTTTCCCCAGCATTGATTCCGACGTCCGACTTCGGCCCCAGCGCGCCGCTGATCCCCACGCGAACGTGGTAGCAGCCTGTCATCAACGCGGCGCGAGATGCCGAGCAGACGGCCGATGAAACGACAAAGTCGCTAAACACCCGTCCCTCGGAAGCCATACGATCCAAGTTCGGTGTTGGGTATCTCGTCGCGCCGAATGGGCCGATGTCGGCGTAGCCCATGTCGTCAATGAAAATCACAACGACGTTGGGCGGACGATCCTGTCCAAAGCAAACAGATCCGCAGCTAAGCAGGAGGAGTAGCGACAAGGAACGAATAACAAGAGACTTGAACATCATGACATCGTACAGGGAGGGCCGCGCCTCGAGCCGATGGGACGCCACCGGCCGATGTGGCGAAACGAGAGTTTCACCGCGATCGAGGCACCGAATTCTTGTAACCGCAATCGCAGGAGTTTAAAGCATTTTCAGCGTTGATGTGCGGTTAACGGCAGGCGAGGACCTGTCCCGGCAATGAGCGGGATTCAGAAAAAGCGGAGGGTAGCCGAAAATTCCGATGCGAAAGGCGCCAGCGTTCTAACGCGTAGGGCAACTCAAGGAGCGGAGCGACGCCAATCCGGCAACGGATCTTGGTCGGCGTCGCATTGTTATGCGAAGCCGGATCTGCGACTCGCTTGATTCGGCCTACTTCAAATTTCCGAACGCCCTCAAATAGCTCGCGGGCTTATCGAACGATGGTGCGGGCCGCAGCCGAGGCCCAGGATCGATCTCCCGAAACCATCGCTCGAACCACGATCGGTCCCGACAATTCATTCGGAAGCAAGATCATCGGCGAAACCGGCTTGCCCTCTTGGACGTCGGTTTCGAAGCAGGCGACCGTCGTTTCATTCGGGTCGCCATCGGTCTTGGAACCGAGCGGTCGATCCAAGCAAAGACGCAACTTCCCGGTGATCGGGCTGGTAACCTCCACGCAGATAGGTGCTCCCCGATCGTGTCCCGACGCGACGCTGATCGACATTTCCTCAGGATGCTGCAGCCGCAGCGTGGGATCACCAATCAAGTTGTAAAGCCGCATATGCTCTCGACGCTCTTCCACCAGGTCGGAGCCTGCTGGAGAGACCACGGCTGCTAAAGCATCGATCATGATCCGCGCCGCCGACGTGTCGCTGGTCGTTTCCTCGTGCATCTGCGTCAACGCGGTCAGCCAAGCATCACCGAGTCGAGGCAAACGCTGCTTGAACACTCCGTCGATCAGGCCAACCGCGGCGGTCGTGTTTCCGTAAGGCATCGTCACTCGGCTGCCTGCCACCACGGCGATCGGTCCCCCTTCGCATAGCACCATCTGCTCGGCAATCGAATCCTCGGCCGCATCAATTGCACCGGTGTAGCATGCCAGCATCAAAGCGATCGGCGCGCCGTCGGCGGGACGCGACAAACGGTGGACGCTGCGCGCATCAAGCACGGGAACTCCACCCTCGGTCCCAGGCACGCGGTCGAGTTCGGTGACCCGACCGTGCCCCGCGTAAACCCAAAACCTGGCGCCGCGTCGATAGCGATCCAAAACCGCATCGGTAAAGGATGGTGCGGTCGGAAAAAAGATGTGTCCGGGGCTGGCGTAACAAACGGTCGCACGAGAGTCGGCCGGCAGGACGCTCGTCACAATCGTGCGGGTCACCGATTCAATCGCTTGATCGGCCATCGCACCGAATCCGCCGATGCCACCGATGAGTTGCACCTCGGATCGCCAATTGCCAAAGTCCACGCTCGATTCGCGCGCCTTGATCCGGGCAATCAATCTCGTCAACTGCTCCGGCGTATCGACGGGCAACCGACCGACGACGGCATCCGGAACCTCATCGGAGTCGAAGTCACCGTATAGCAAGTCACTCGAGAGCGTCGGAGTCGATCCCCAAGCCGCCGTGACCTTCGTCGGCGAATAGCAAATCGGAGTCTGAAGTTCCACGGCACAGGGGGAACCAAACACCGGGGCGTCGCCCACCAATAACACGTATCGCGTCTCGTCATCGGCGAAGCGGGAGATCGACTGGCGGAGCGTCTGTGAGTCCCGCTCGGAAGCGATCACGCGGACCGACATTCCCTCGTCTCGACGGTGCTCAACCCACGGCTGGAGCGCCTTGTTGAACGCCAGGGGGCAAACAACGATCGCATCAACCGCCCACACCTTGCCGAAGCTCATGTTGCCCAGCAGCAGCAAAAAGAGGACGATCGAGACAGTGATCTCGTGTCGCTTGGCGATCTTGTGTCGCTTGACGATCCAATGTTGCACGGCCGTCATTCCCGGCAGAACCATATTTTAGAGTGATGCGGTGACTCACATTGGAAAATCAAACAGCGTCCAGGGACCGATTGATCCTCCGTTTCGATCTGGCATATCACAGCGAATCCCGGAGAATTTAGCCAGTCCAATGTCGTGACTTCTTCCATGCCAAGCCCAGCTACCGAGACCTTTCCCGCTTCCCCGCCGCTGACCGTTGCGATCACCGTCGGTGATGTGGCGGGCGTTGGTCCCGAGTTAGCCTTGCGCTGCCTGAGACTTGCGGAGCTGAGCGGACGCTGCAACCCCATTCTATACGGCCCCGTCGAGGCAATTGAGAAGATCGCGGCGAAAGTTGGCTTGCCAATGTCGCCGCAGATCCACCCGGTTGGCGAAGTTGACGCGGGATCACTTCGGGCCGGAATTGTCTCCGCCGAGACGGGCCTGGCGTCTTTTCAAGCGGTCGATGCGGCAATCGACGACGCGATCGGCGGGCGAGTCGACGCGATCGTCACCGGGCCGATTCAAAAAGAAGCCTGGCACTTGGCCGGGATCGCGTTTCCTGGACACACCGAACTATTGGCCGACCGGACGGGTGTCGACGACTATTGCATGATGCTGACAAGTCCCGAGATTTCTTGCGTGCTCGCGACCATCCACATCGCGCTGGCCGACGTTGCCAAGCGGCTTAGCGTCGAGGCCGTGCTTCGAGCCATCCGGCTCGCTTCGTCAGCGATCTCGCTTCGCCATCGACGGGCGGCGCGGGTTACCGTTTGTGGCCTGAACCCTCACGCTGGCGAACGGGGACTTTTCAGTCACGGCGAGGAGGAAACGGTGATCGAGCCGGCCATCGAAGCGGCGCGGAGCGAAGGGATCCAGGTGCGCGGACCACTTCCACCCGACACGGCGTTCACGCCTCGCATTCGCCAGGAAACCGACGTCTACGTCTGTATGTATCACGACCAGGGTCTAATTCCGCTCAAGGCACTCGCCTTCGACGATGCGGTGAACGTCACCCTGGGCCTGCCAATCGTTCGCACCAGCGTGGACCACGGCACGGCGCTGGACCTGGCGTGGCAAGGCAAAGCGAGCCACCACAGCATGCTCGCCGCGATCAACATGGCGATCGATCTGGCAGCCGCCACTCCCAGGATGCGTCGACCGTGAGCTCCGAACCAGCGATGATCGATCCGGCGGCGGGAAACTTGCACGGTTCGCCCCGCAGCATTCGCGAAGACCGACGCCCCATCGGTTGCCTGGTCGAGGTCGGCTTGTTGGTGATGCTGTTCTTTGTATACGCGGGCGATCCACCGCCGATGGTGAACGAGTCGCACTACCTCGTCAAAGCAAAGAACTATTGGCAACCCGATTGGTGCGCCAGCGATATGCTCGCCTCATCTGCCAAGGCGCACGTGACTTTCTACGCCGTGTTCGGGTGGTTGACGCAGCTTTTTTCACTTTCGACGACTGCCTGGATCGGACGTTTCGTAGGCTGGACCATGCTCGCGTTCGGTTTGCAGCAGCTATGTCGGAGTCTGTTTCAGCGTCCCTACGCTTCCCTCGCGGTCGCGACCGTTTGGATCGCCGGGATCGAATACGGAAACCTGGCCGGCGAGTGGGTGGTCGGCGGGATTGAAGCCAAGGTGCCAGCCTATGGTTTCGTGCTGCTTGGCTTGTCGGAGATGGTCCGCCGTCGCTGGAACCGAGTCTGGCCGCTCCTTGGCCTTGCCTCGGCGTTTCACGTGTTGACCGGTGGATGGAGTGTCGTGGCGGCAGCGTTCGCATGGTGGATAACCGAACGCGGACAACCCGATCGCCGCCCCCTGTTGACGCCATGGCTGTTTGTCGGCGGCGCGATCGCCCTGTTCGGATTGCTCCCCGCCGTGGCGTTGACGCTGCGCGCCGGAAGTGAAGACTCGGCGACCGCGGCCCGCATCTACACTTACTATCGACTTCGCCATCACCTGTTGCCGGCCGACTTTGCAGCCAGCTGGTACTTACGTCACGCCGTGTTACTCCTGGCAACGTTCGTGGCCGCCTATCAGTTTCGCGGCGACGCGAAGATGGTCCGAGCCGGCGCCTTCACGCTCGGCGCCGTGTTGATTGCTGCCACGGGTTTTCTGCTTGGATATTTGCCCTCTTACGACCCCGACCTCGCCGCCCGACTGCTGCGGTACTATTGGTTTCGTTTGAGCGATGCCGCCGTTCCCTTGATGCTTGGCCTCTGCATCGCGGGGATGCTGCTCGATCATCGATCGACCACCTTCCGAGTTGGCTTGGCGGGATTGGCTCTCGCCGTGACGCTGGTCTCAACTTCGGCCTACCAGTCGGCTCGTTTGAAGATTCCGCCGACGGTCAGCAATGACCTGCTTGGCTATGATGCCGGGGCGCCAGTTGATCGGCAGCAACAGGTGTATCGCGACTGGTTGGCTGTATGCCGATGGGCGCGGCTATCCTCGCCACCGAACGAAGTGTTCCTAACGCCTCGGCACCAACAAACATTCAAGTGGTACGCTGAGCGGGGAGAGGTGGTGAATTGGAAGGATGTCCCGCAAGATGCAAGAAGTCTCTTGGAGTGGAATCGGCGATTCCAGGAGATCTTCCCTCGCCGACTGGGCCATATCCGCGTGACGATTCGCTACGACGACTTGCGACAGTTTCGGCGGCGTTTTGGTGCGCGATGGATGATTGTTGACCAACGAATCTGCGGCGATCGACTTCCGCTTGTCCGTCTCTATCCAGTCGCTGGTGAGCGTAATGACACGTTCGCGGTCTATGAGTTGCCTGAACTATGATCGCCGGTGCGCGCCGAGCCTTGGCGGCCGATGTGCAGAGTCGTCACACAGTCTGTGACCATTCTGCACAGCGACGGAAAAACGGGAAATCTTGGGCAAGAATCTGTCGCCAAAGGCCCCGCGAACCAGAAGTCAGTGGCCGGAGGATCGGGGAAGATGGGGCGAATCGGACGGTCGTGCCGCCAGGGGTAGTGTTGTAGCCGATGCAACGAATAGGCAGGGGAATGCGCAAAGCCACCGGCCGGTTCGGTCGCCAGCGATCCGGCTCGGGTTGCCGCGGCGATTTGATGAGTCTCGTCGACTGCGTCACGATTCCCGGTCCAAACGGCGAGCAAGGACGCAATGCGGACCCCAAGCTCCCACGGCGCTCCAATTATCCGCGAGCGGTCTCACGGTCGAACATCGCAGGCCGGGTCAGACCAGAACGGTGCGCTCAGGGGCAGCTCAGCGATCGGATTGAGGGAATTTACGCCTTCTCTGACGAGAGTTCGGGGCCGAGACGGTTTTCGGCATCCTTCTTGCACAACCTGCCAGCAGGATTTTTCCTGGAACTCGAACCGGGAGCAAAAAATGGACACGCGAACTGGCAACAAGCACGCCGTGGAAGACCTGTCTCGCCAGTGGCGCCAGGAGCATAGGGAGCTGAACAAGTTCTTTGACGAATACCGACGCTGGGCTTATGAGGTGGCGCAAAGAGGTTTCCCGCACTTTGGTGAAACGGCCGATCGGTTGAAGGACTTGCGCGAATGTTTGAACGAGCACTTCTCGCGAGAGGACAAGATTTCCGATCAATTGATCGCGATGACTGGCAAACCTTCACCCGAAGTCGAGGCGAATCGACGTCAAGTCGCTGCCGACCACGTGAACCTTCTTGCCCGACTCGACACGCTCATTAATCGACTAAGTGACGTCGATCCACCCTTTAGCTCTTGGCAAGAGGCGGTCGATCAGGTGGAGCGTTTCTGTGACGCTTTGGAACAGCACGAAGAACAAGAATCTGACTGCATTGAATGGTTGGCACCTAAGAAAGGTTAAGAAAG
>JARFQX010000729.1 GCA_029287555.1 Rubripirellula sp.
CGATCAGTTTCGAGGTCGTTCGCCAGGGCAGCATCAGTTCTCCCGGGCGGCCATCGCGGCGAAGCAAGCCACGATCGGGGTCACGGGGGTCGCTAATGAAGGCTGCCTGGACGCGATGACTTCGCACGGTCGCCATGCGTAGTACAAGATCACGGATGCGGTTCTCGCGATCGTAAACGCCTTTCGTAATCGGGTCGATGATCAACCACGTTCGAGGATGGTTCGCGGGTGACCTTTGAGCATTGAGAGTGAGGTACGCATCGAGCTCGCTCACACTTAGGGGTGGGTCACTGCTTCGAGAAACCGCTTGCCATGATGTTTCGCTCGCAGGCAACTGCCGCTCCAGCCACGGCCACGAGATCGCCACGTCGATCGGCTGTCCAAATCCCTGCAGGCCTTTGGAGATTTGTTCCACCGATTTGCGCAGACGCGGTTGTCCCAGGAAGCTGAAATCGCGGTCGGCACCCAGCTGCCATCTGTGAACTCTTAGTGTTAGTCGCGACATGACCGGTTCGAGCAGCGGTTGCCAAGTTTCAACATCTCGAAATAGCTGGGCCGCTACCAGATCGCGGTGTCCGTGGTGTTCATAATTGGCAAGTTGATCGTCTGGTGGGTGGTCCAACATGCCAACCGTTCGGATCCCGACGTCCTCTAGCTTGTTCAGCAAAGACGCTGTGGTTTCTGCGGCCTCGGTGTCTTGCGGGGAAATCCAACAGGGATACTTCACCCAGCCGACTCCAGCATCGACCAACCATTGGGCCAGCTCGCTCTGGGGGATTCGATGGTTGCCATCGGGGAACGTCCAACCAAATGAGCCGCGGGTTGGACCACCGAGGGATGCGTCGATAACCGCGAAGGTTGTCTCGCTGGAAAGGGCCGACTCCGAGCGGCCCGTAATCGACGCCGATAGCCGGTAGAACCCCGGCTGCAATCGAGGTAGTCGCCAAACAGCCCCCGCTCTGCCAAACGCCGATTCATCGGCACTTGCTGGTGCGGATGAATCAACAACGGCATCTAGCGAGGAACCAGCCTTGGGAGTGAGCGATTCGGTTGAGCTTGTCGAAACGCTCAACTGTTTCTTGGCAATCTCCCGCTCATCGAAGTCGTAGAGTTGGAGTTCGATTCGCGACGCAGCAGGTGGCAGGCCCAAGAGGTCGACCCTTGCTTCAATCCGCTGATCAAGCTTGTAGATCCCGAGGGGCTTGTCGGTTGTGATTTGCAACTGCGGATAGGGCTGGATTTGCAGTTGATCGAATCCAGCCGCACCACGAATGTCTTCCAGTCCGTCTTCGCCACGATCCACCCTTAGCCGCACCAGCATGGAAGTGGCACCGACGGGCGGTCGCACCGGATCGATTGATAAGGGGGTCCAGTCATTGGTGCCCCGAAGCGGCGTCGTCGAATGAATGGCTAACTCCCGCCCCTGGTCGCCAAGGAAGACGAGTTGGGCACGAGCCGAATCGTGCCGCAGCCGTTCGGTCATGATGTGGCAACGGAAGTGATACTGAAAGCTCCGCTCGCACGAGATCGCGGGCGACTCATACAAAGCTTGACCGCCATCCAAATCGACCCTCAAGTAGCGGTCGATGATTAGGTCGGCGATCGACGGCGGAAGGGGCAAAGACACCGAGGGGGCCAGATCATTGAGCCGTTCCCAGAGTTTGATCAGAGCCGTGTCCAACTGGATCAGTTCGCGTTCCAGCGACGTGTCCTTGGCCTTGATCCCGATCTTGACGTACTGAGGGTAGCCAACTCCTTCGTACCGTTTCCAACCGGCCGGGAGACCGAGGAATTGTGGGTCGTCGCGGCGGCCGAAGTCCCAACGAATCCCCGACAAAGGCTCGAGATCGGCGCGATCGGGATCTGTTCCGGTTGGATTGGGAGAAGATCCCCATGCCGCCCGCGAAGATTCCTTAACCGCCCGCGACGATTCCCGCGACGCCCATGAAGTCTGTCCCTCCAGTGGTGAAACCTCTACCTGAGTGAACACGATGAGGAACGAAAAGACCGCGGCGGCCCGTGTCCAAGGGCTGAAGGTGCTTGCGATTCGAGTTGCGGCACGTAAGATGCCGCCCAGAACGAGAGCAATCATTCAGCTTGGAGAAGATTTTGGCGGAATTGAATCTGGCAGTCAGGCTCAGCGCACTAGGAATGCCGTTGCGAGCGGCCCTTCAGGAGGCGGCCCGGTTGGGAGTCTCGTCGGTTGAACTGGATGCCCGCAACGAGATTCACCCTTCTCAATTGTCGGACACCGGACTGCGACAATTGCGGAAAATGCTCGACGACCTCAACCTCCGAGTTTGTTCGCTACGTTTCCAGACCCGCCGGGGTTACGACCATCCCCAAGAGCTGGACCGGCGGATCGATGCCACCAAGGCAACGATGCAGCTTGCCTATCGTCTGGGAGCCCCCGTGGTGGTCAACGCGATCGGAATGGTGCCCGAGTCGGAGGACGACCCTCGCTGGTCGGCCCTGCATCAGGTGATGGACGATCTCGGCCGCTTCGGTACTCGGGTGGGCGCTTTCTTGGCCGCCGAGACTGGGTCGGAGTCAGGCGAAACGCTAGCAAAGCTGCTCGACAGTACCCCCGACGCGTTCGTGGCGGTGGCCCTGAATCCGGGCCAGCTCATCATCAATCGACACAGTGTTTCGGAGGCGATCGTCGCCTTGAAAAGGCGAATTCAACTGGTGTGTGCCGTCGACGGTGTGCTCGATTTGTCCGCTGGTCGCGGAATTGCGGTTCCGCTCGGGCAGGGAACCGCCGATTTTCCACAGCTCATCGGCCTGCTCGAGGACGTTCAATATCGTGGCCGTTACCTGGTTGGACGACCCGATTCGAATCCGCGCGAAGTCGCCGATGCGCTTCAATACCTGCGAAGTCTATAGCGAGAGGCGAGAGCGTGTAGGCCGGCATCAAGGAGCGCAGCGACGCCGATCCGGCAAAGGTCCTTGATCGGCTTCGAATCGTTGTTCGGTGCCGGATCGGCGCTTCGCTTGGTTCGGCCTACTTTGATTCCCCGACACGCTCGGCGAGTGGTGCGGGATTTCACTGATCGACGGTCGATTCGGCCTCGTTGAGGATTAATCGCGCCACGGCGCAGCAGATCCAGTGTTCGTACGCGACCCCCTCGTTGTCTTTGCCAAG
>JARFQX010000733.1 GCA_029287555.1 Rubripirellula sp.
GTGCGCCAGCACGAACTCCATCATGCTGCCTTGCATCGGAAAACCAAACCGGCTCCGAACGGAGGGAACGCTACTCATCGCGCACCAGAAATGATCGACGTGACGCATCCCCTCTTTGTACCCGGCCGCCATCTCGGACCAGGACGCGTTGGAATGACCACAGGTGACCAAACATCCACGCTCAGTGGCATATCGGTAGAAACTGGCGGCGCCTTCGAGTTCGGCCGCGCAGGTAGCGACAGCGATGATTCAGCTCTTGAAGTAGTCTCCGTACTCACTCGCCGCCGGCGCGCGACATTCCGAAGGCTTGTGACAACCGACTTTTTCTTCAGCGAAGTAAGGGCCGTACAGGTGGACCCCACCGATCCTGGCCCCCGCCGCCGCGGTCCAACCCTCACGCGTTGCCACGCAAGCATGGATCATGTCGTGAATCTGAGCAACGCTGCCCGTACTTGTCGTTGGAAACAGGGTGGTCGTTCCATGCCTCGCATGCGCTTGACAAACCGACTGCACCGCTTCGGTGGTCCCGTCCATGAAATCCGCACCCGCGCCACCGTGTACGTGGATGTCGACGAATCCGGGACAAACGTAGCCCCCTTGAACGTCGACCATTTCGATGGTCTTGGGAATCCTGCTGCGGCCCGTCCCGACGTAGGTGATGCGTCCCTGGCGGCACACGACGACGCCGTTATCGATCATCCGGTCCGGCAGCACGACATGTCCGCCCAAAAAACAAACGTCAGACATCGATCGATTACCTTGGAAGGAAAATGAGAGTCTTTGCCGCGGGCTCGGCGAGGACGCGCGGAACTTCACGCCAAGCAAGCGTAGCGGAAGACGACGCGTCGGTCAGGCGGGAGCAGCATCGCTCAGGCAGAAGCAGCGTCGCTCCGGCGGAAACAGCAAGTTGAAGCCGACTACCGAAGGGGCTCGCCCCTCGGAGTCCACTCGGCGACCGCGTTGCCACGGTCGACCTTAATTCGCCCTCGACAACGCATCTCATCCTCCTCGGATCGCAGACGAACGTGGACGACGACTTCCTCTCCATCGGGTTGGCGATCCTGCCACGGAATCTGCACGTGGAGACCGCTGATCGGATCGGATCGGATTAGATCCGCGACTTGATCGGCAGCGAAATCCCACCGCCCCAAACGTCCCTCCTCCGACTCGTCCCGGTCCGCCTCGAAGATCACGATCGAAAGTTCGCCATCGACATCGTACTCGCTCAGGTCGAGCGGACGGCCAAGCTTATCCTGCACCGTGACGACCACCAGCATGTTCTCGATCTTGCCGTCGGTAACGCTACCTCCCGAGAGACTTGGATGCAGCCGAAGCTGATCCGGCACCCCATGTCCATTTTGAACCGAATCGGGAAGCAGGATCTGTCCCGGAGGCTTCTCCTCCGGCTCTCCATCAAGCATCGACGGCGGCAGGATTTCTCCCGGCAGTTCAGGCGGGACTTCCGTATCGCGTTTGCCCGGTGGCTGGGGACCGCCAGGCGCCGGGAGCAGTTCTCCCGGATCGCTATCGTCTTGCGATGGCGATTGGGCTTCTCCCTCAACCTCGCTCGCCTTGTCATCTTTGAACGGATCACCCACCGAAGGAACATCCAGCTCCGAGGGCTGGGCAGGCTGCCCCTCGTCGACGATGTCACCCAGGTCTTCCAGTCCCTCGATGTCCGGAAGTTCCGGTGGAATCAGGTCGGCGGCGGTCCCGGGTCCCTCGTCGCCGGGCTGCCCGTCACGTGCTCGCCCGCCACCTGCTCGCCCGTCTCCCGCTTGCCCATCAGGGCGAGACCCGGAGTCGGTGGAGCGATCTCGAGCCGAGGGAACCGGACCGGGGATCGATTCGTACCGACCGGCATCGTCGGGCCGAACCTTCGAAGCGGCTTCACTCTTGAGCTTGATACGCTCCAACTTGTCGATCAGGACGCGATTGTGATAATCGGCCTCATAGAGTTGGTCCTCGAGGACTCGAATCTCGTGGGCCATTTTGGCTTGATACATCTCGCGTTGGGCCCGCCCGCGGCATCCGACCGGCGCAGCGGCGACCAGCGGGGCCAGTAGCACCAAGATCGGGATGCGGTGGTGGAATCGGTGCGACACGATAGGCCGTGGCTCGGCGCGAGTTCCAAAGGCTCCGCCGGCGGTTGGTCGACAGCGGACTAGTAGCGATTAACAAGCGGTCGGACTCTGGGTCAACGGCGGATCGCCCACCCAGTAATGCAAGCAAATCGCATCCAGCCCGAAAAGCTGCCAGAATTCGACCTCTGCGAGGATTCGGATCGTAGCCAGCCATGAAGCCGAATCAACCAAATTCAGGATCTCATCCAATCAGGATCACGACGTGATGAACCAGCCGAGTCCCCTTCCGAACAGCTCGCCGAGCGAATTATCGGGGGAAATCCAAGCCAAGAGCGAACCATTGCGCCGACTGATCGGCGAAGTGGGTCGCATCATCGTCGGCCAACGAGGATTGATCCAACGGATGCTGATCGGCTTGTTGGGTGGTGGGCATCTGTTGATTGAGGGCGTGCCGGGGCTGGCGAAGACAACGGCGGTGGCCTCCCTTGCCCGGGCGATCCGCACGAACTTCCAACGGTTGCAGTTTACGCCCGATTTGCTGCCCGCCGACTTGATCGGCACTCAGGTCTATCGGCCCCAGACCCAGGAGTTTGTGGTCCAGAAGGGACCGATCTTCGCCAATTTGATCCTGGCGGATGAGATCAATCGGGCTCCGGCCAAGGTGCAAAGCGCTTTGCTCGAAGCGATGCAGGAACGCCAGGTCACGAACGGATCCGAAACGTTTCAATTGGAGGAGCCATTTCTCGTCATGGCGACTCAGAATCCGGTCGAGCAGGAAGGGACGTACCCGCTGCCCGAGGCCCAGGTCGATCGCTTCATGTTGAAGGTGCGGGTCGATTACCCCAACCGAGACGAAGAGCTGATGATCTTGGACCGGATGTCGACAACCAAGCCGTCGCTCGAAGTCACGCCGGTGACCAGCCCCGAGGAAATCCTGGCAGCTCGCGAACTGGTTGACGTCATTGCCGTCGATCCAAGGATTCGAGAGTACATCGTCGACATTGTCATGGCGACCCGTAATCCCGCCGCCTACAACTTGCCGCTGAACGACTTGATTCAGTTTGGCGCTTCGCCGCGGGCGACCATCAACCTGACGATTGCGTCCAAGGCCAACGCCTTCTTGGAAGGCCGCGCGTACGTCATTCCCCAGGACGTGAAAGAGATCGCCATGGATGTGCTGCGACACCGAGTCATCCTGACCTACGAGGCGGAAGCTGAAGAGAAAACACCCGAGGATCTGATTCAAGAGGTGCTCAGGGTGATTCCAGTACCGTGATTCCAGTACCGATATCCAGTGCTGTGATTCCAGTGGCGCAGGATGCGTACCTTCGCGCGGGAAACACCCGGAACAAATCATGATTCCACGCGAGATGATGCGGAAGATTCGCCGCATCCAGATCCACACCTCCCACATCGTCGACGACTTGTTGGCCGGCGGTTGGCATTCGGCTTTCAAAGGACGGGGAATCGAATTCGAAGAGGTCCGCCCGTACCAGGTCGGTGACGACGTGCGTTCCATTGACTGGAACGTGACGGCTCGCGCCGGCGAACCGTTCGTCAAACTGTTTCGCGAAGAGCGTGAGCTATCGGTGATGCTGTTGGTCGACTTGAGTGCCTCGCAAGACTTCGGAACGCAACAGCAAACCAAGCGAGAGTTGGTCACGGAGCTCGGTGCGACATTGGCCTTCAGCGCTATCAAGAATAACGACAAAGTGGGTTTGACCCTGTTCACCGACCAGGTTGAAAAGTCGCTGCCTCCACGCAAGGGCACCCGTTACGTGCTAAGGCTGATTCGCGAACTGCTCTATTGCACGCCGGTCGGGCGGGGAACCGATCTTCGCGTGGCGCTGGAGCACCTCAACCGCACCGCGTCTCGGCGAAGTGTTGTTTTCTTGATCAGCGATTTTCAAGACGCCGGTTTCGAAAAAACGTTGCGCGTGACGCGAAGGAAACACGACGTGATCCCGATGGTGGTCAGCGACCGGCGCGAGGCCGAACTTCCCAACGTGGGATTTCTCCGGTTACGTGATCCGGAGACGGGAAGATTGATCTCGATCGATACAGCCAGTTCGCGGCATCGACGCCTCTTTCGCGAAACCATGCATCGCCAGACCCAGCAGCGTCAAGATTTGTTTCGCCGCCTGGGGTTGCAGCCAATTCAGCTCCGGACTGGCCACGATTATGTCGAGCCGCTGCAGCGTTTCTTTCACCGTCGGGAGCGACAGCGGTGAGCGTATCGATTGCTTTGCGAATCGTCATGATGATCGGCGCATGCAAAACGTTGCCCGCCGCCACCCAACCGATCCCGACGGAGAACGAGGTGGAGGTGACGGCCGAGTTGAGCGTCAAGACCATTCGAATCGCTGAACCGATTGAACTACGAGTGCAGGTTGATGCCCCGCGCGGAACTCGCGTTTCCCTGCGAAACGCCGAGTCGACGTTGGGCCAGTTTGACGTGGTCGATCGACGTCAATTCAACTCGCTTCCGATCGATGGTCAGTCGAATCGTCGAAGATGGATTTTTGTGCTGACGCTGGAAACGCTCGAAACCGGTCAACTGCGAATCCCGGCTCTCGAAGTTGAATACGGATTGCCGGCAGCGCCAGCGGCAAGCTCATCGAAGCCGATCCGCGCGATTGAGACTGAGCCGATTTCGATCACGGTCGAAAGTGTGCTCGAACCGAATCAAGATCCGAGAGTGATTCGTGACATCAAAGATGTCGCGGAATCGTCGTCGTTGGCCCCGCGTGAGAACCATGTAAAGTGGTTCGCCGTCGGTGGTGCCTCGTTGATCGCACTGGGATTATTCGCACGATGGTGGTGGCGTCGCCAGCGGGGGATCGATCCGACGCATCAGGCCGAAGAAGCGATCACGTCAATCGAATCACAATTGGCGTCGAAGCGGATTTCCGCTTGTGATGCGTACGACGCGGCCTCTGCTGTGTTGCGTGAGTTGATCGAGCGAACCTTCGGCTTTCCGGCATCGGCGATGTCCACCGAGGAACTGCGGAGGGCCTTGACCGAAAGATCGTTTTCGACGTCGACGATCGATGGGATCGACAGTTTTCTGAGCGAAGCCGACGTGATGAAGTTCTCGGGTAGCGGAGCGGCCGAAAGGTCCGAAACGGGGTTTCCCGCCACGCGGGTGCGCGACTTGATCCGCGACATCAGCGAAGCGTCCCTGGCGAACGAGCAGGGGAATTAAAGCGACATGCTGCAACATCCGTGGTTCCTGCTGCTACTGGCGTTCCTTCCCCTGATCGCGTGGCGATTGTGGTCCAATCGACGTCGACGTCATGTGGCCTACAGTTCGGCCGCTTCGAACTGGCACGTGCGACCGAGTTGGCGTCAACGTTTAATGTGGATCCCCGCCGCGATGACCGTACTGGCCACGTCCTTGATGATCCTCTCGCTTGCCCGCCCCCGTATCGGTCGGGACCAGACGATTGTCTACTCCGAAGGAATCGCCATCGAATTGGTGGTCGATCGTTCAGGAAGCATGCAAGCGTTGGACTTCAAGATCGACGGCGCCCACGTGGATCGACTGACCGCGATCAAGCAGGTGGCTTCCAAGTTCGTGCTCGGTGATGAAGACTCCGACGGTGGAACGCTTCCGGGACGGATCAGCGATCTGGTTGGACTGGTGGCCTTCGCTGGATACGCCGATGCATTAACGCCGCTGACCTTGGATCACGGTTTCCTGGTTGATCAGCTCAAGCGAACCCAGATCGTCCGTCGCCGCGATGAAGATGGCACCGCCATTGGTGACGCGATCGCCTTGGCCGTCGACAAACTGAGCACGCTGGACGAGCGTCAGACGCAGGAAGTGAAGAGCAAAGTCATCATCCTGTTGACCGATGGGGAAAACACCGCCGGCGAGATCGAACCGATGCAGGCGGCTGAACTCGCAGCCACCATGGGCATCAAGATCTACACGATCGGCGTCGGCACCAAAGGCCGGGCGCCGTTTCCCGTTCGTCGCACCCGCAGCGGTCAAATCCTCGTTCAGTACGAGTTTGTCAACATTGACGAGAAGACATTGCGGGCGATCGCCGAGGCGACCGATGGAAAGTACTTCCGCGCGACCGACACCTCGTCCCTGGAATCAATCTACGAAGAAATCGACCAGCTCGAAAAGACGAAGGTCGAAACGGAGCAGTTCGTTGACTACAAGGAAATGGCCATTCAATCGACGCGACTGGGCGGCTATCGTGTGCCGCCGTTGCTCTTGATCGCGCTTTGCCTGGTGGCGGCACGCGTCGTCTTGAATCACACGATCTTCCGCCAACTCGGATGAGGTACGGCTCCTGTTTCCCGGTTCCGATGTAACGTGCGATGTATGAGATTGAATTCGGCAGTCTAGAAAGCCTCAACTGGATTTGGCTGGTGCTCGCCGTCGCCGTGGTAATGGTCATCGGTGCCACCTGGGCGCGTCGATCCGCGCTCCGCTTCGCATCTCAAGAAATGCTGGCTCGAATTCTTCCCCCGAAACGCTGGTGGCAAACAGCCATCGGCAACCTGGCCTGCCTGGCTGCGCTGCTGCTGCTCGTCTTTTGCCTGGTTGATCCGCGCTGGGGCGAGGTCGAACGAAAGATCCCACAGCGGGGCATAGAAGTCATGTTCGTGCTGGACGTCTCACGGAGCATGCTGGCCGAAGATGCCACGCCCAACCGACTCGAGCGTGCCAAGCAAATGATCAAAGATGCCGTGGATGAAATGGGGGGTGACCGAGTCGGATTGACAGTCTTTGCCGGGCAGGCTCGCCAACGCATTCCGATGACCAGTCACTACGAAGACTTCAAGCGGACACTCGACGAAGTGGGACCGAGCGACGTCGCGCGAGGCGGCTCGCGACTCGGTGACGCGATCGAGATTGCGTCGGAAGGATACCTCAGCCAGACAAACGATCATCGTGCGATGGTAATCCTGACCGACGGAGAGGACCAGGAAAGCGAGCCACGGAAGGTAGCCGAGAAGGTCCACGAGAAGTTGGGGATTCGAATTTTCACGATTGGGCTGGGGGACCTTCGCCAAGGGGCGCGAGTTCCAATCGATGACGGGGGCCGCCGGGACTACTTGCAGCACGAGGGCCAGCAGGTTTGGTCAAAGCTCGATGGCGAATTACTCGCCGAAATCGCCCAAGCGACCTCCGGCGCTTACATTCCCGCGGGTACGAAGCAAGTCAACATGGCGGATGTGTATTACGGATACATCGCCAACATCAAGCCAACCGACTTCGAATTCGCAACGATCAATCGCCTTGAGGCGCGCTACCAGTGGTTGCTCGCACCGGCCCTGCTGTTGCTCTTGATCGAGATCGCGGTTGGAAGTTGGCCCGCGCGGGGACGAAGCCGCCAGGATTAGAGAGGGGTTGCGCAAGGATGATTTGACCTTCTTTCTCGTACTCGTGCTCGTACTCGTGCTCGTACTCGTGCTCGTGCTCGTGCTCGACTCAGCGAAGCAGTGCTCGTCATCGGAGGGATCATCAAGAACCCCGTCAATCGATTCGATCCTCGAGCACGAGCACCGTCGCAAGCGACTGAGCACGAGCACGTGAAATCTCGCAGAGATCCAGAATCACGCACGCGGATTTTGATATCGGCCGATCGTCTGAGCGTCCGACTCAGTCATTGCCCTTGCCCTCCGGCTTTCGCCCTTGCCGAACCGCCGCGGATCGACCCGAGCCCTGGATCCTGCGCGAGATGGTGTGATAGGGTAAAAAGGATGGCGTTGCCCCAAAGAATACCAATGAGATGAGCCCCAGATGAGGAACCAGGAGCCTACGGTTTTCGTCGTCGACGACGATGAAGGAGCCCGCGCCTCACTCCGCGCGTTGGTTCGCTCCATGGGGATACGCGTGGAGACCTTTCCGTCGGCCGAGACGTTTCTGGAGGAATTCGACCCCGAATCTCCAGGCTGCCTCGTGACGGACGTTCGAATGTTGGGGATGAGCGGAATTGAGCTTCAAGAAAAGCTTGCCGCCGATGGAATCAAGATTCCAGTGATCATCATCACCGCTCATGCGGAGACGCCGCTAACGGTGCGGGCCGTCAAGTCAGGTGCGGTTACCGTGCTCGAAAAGCCATGTCGTGACTACGAGCTTTACGATGCAATCCGCGATGCGCTGGCCCAAGATGTCCAAGTCCGCAAGCAGTCTGCTGAGCATGAAGCGTTTCTCTCCCGCATCGCGTCGCTATCGGCCCAGGAGCGGCAGGTGCTCGACTTGATGGTTGAGGGCCTGGCCAACAAGGTCATCGCCCGCCGCATGGACGTCAGTGTGCGGACGGTGGAGAATCGTCGTCAACGCATCTTCGAGAAGACCGGGACCGACTCGTTGGCCGAGTTGATTCGGATGTTCGTCGAAACCAAGGCGAGCGAGCAACCGTCGGAGGGCTCGGGTTGAGCGGGCGC
>JARFQX010000736.1 GCA_029287555.1 Rubripirellula sp.
TTGGCCAATCGATCGCTCGAGAGCGGACCCGCAGAGTTGTCGAGGGTGACATTCTGCAACTGCTGGCCGGTGGTATTTCCGACATTGCGGTTGTAGTTCAGTCCACCGTTGTTCCCGATCGAAACACCGGGTGGAAGTGGAACAGGGTTCCCGTTGACAACCGTCGCGTCGTAACGAGTCTCGTACAGACCGAGCCGCTGCGCGTTGGCCAACGTGTCGTTGGAAGAGCGGGTTTCGTACTCGTCTGCGAGAATGGGACTGTGGTTGGGACCACCGATGATCTCCACACCATTGTCCGCATAACGAACGTCGCTGAACCGCACCTGGGTTCCGGCAAAGACGTCCTGTTCCTGCAAACGAACCTGCAATTGGTAGGCACCCGAGGTCAAACCGCCGCGCACCTTCTCGGGATCAAGCAGCGTGGATGAAGAAGGGATGTTCGAATTGCTGCTGCGAACGCGAACGTGATAGAGGAACCGCTGGCCCACGTTCCCCGGCAGCACCAAACGCATGCCGGCATCCCGAGGATTCGTCGAGTAGAGGTCCTGGTACTCGGAAGTATCCGAACCGCTCGGGATCGGGCTGCTGTTGAGCGAGCGAGCCTCGTCGGCATCGAAGTTTGGGGTCAACCGCGAAGTGGTTCCCTCGGCTTCGGTCAACGAGTTGTCCGACAGCACACGAATGTTGCCGTTGGCATCGATCAACTCGATCACGGTGTCGAGACGAGAGTTCGTGCGGTCGATATCCAGCCAAACCTGCGTCCCCGCCTCGCCGACAAAGGAATAGACATCCAGGTCATTCGGTTGGGCGATCGTTCCATCGACGATGAATCCGAGCCGCCGAATGTTATCGCCTCCCGAGACGCTGCTTGCCAGCTCACCGAGGAACTGAGCATCGCCAGGAATTTCGTTTCGGACCCGGAAACGATTGGGATCATTGACAACGATGTTGCCGATGTTGCGAGGCTCATTCTCACTCGTCATCAGCACATTCTCGTCCGATGCCGCTTCGCGGATCGTCACCCCGTTCCATGTTCCCGATCCTTGCTCGGAGACCTCGGCCGCATCCCCGGCGAACCCATTGTTATCCGTGTCAAGATTCGCGCGTCCGTCCGGCGTGAAACCCGCTCCCGCGTTGTCATCGAGCAGAGAAGTCAAAATGACGGGGAAGTCGGGGTGGCCGACGATTTGCAGACTCCCGCCAATACGGTCATCGATGTCGATGAATTGATCCTCGGCGGTGATCAAGTTGCCACCCACGATGATCCCGGCATGGCGACGGGCCAACGTATCGGGATTGTCGAGGTCCTGGTTCTGGAACTTGACGACCAGCGACCCGCGAGCGTCACTTTGCAGTCGGAGCCCACCGTAGATGTGCTGATTCGGGACTTCGATCAAGTCCCGGACAATGTGCACAATATCGATGTCGTCCAGAACCAATTCACTCGCCACTTGGCCACCACGGACTTCCAGGCCGTTGAGTGTCGCGAAGATCGGGTTGCCGTCTTCATCAAAGATCGGGTTCTCACCGAGTGCGTCGTAAGGTGCGTAATTGCGATTGATCGGCTCATCGGGATCCTGATCCGGATCGAGCGAGTTCAAGCGAGTGGCGCCGATTCGGTTGCCTTGAATCAGGGGCCCGCTGTTGCCGTTGGCGTCCAAGGCATCCAGTTCGCCGGTGCTACGTCCCGAATCGGTGACTTCTTGCCAGGTAAAGCTGTTCACGTCGAATGTCATCGCCGGACCATTTCCATTGATGAATTCGTTGTTGATCAAAACGGGCTGACTGCCACGAACGAAGATCGTTCCGCTCGCATTGTCGCCGCGGCCAACTCGACCGTCTCGAACGTCCAGGGGATCGTTAACGAAACTGCGGCCGTCGGCATTGAATTCAAAACGACTGTTAGCAACGCGAAGATTCGCCTGATGCACTTCGATCGTGTTGAAGCTTCCGAAACCGCCTTCGACACGAGTGGCGCCACCGCCGCCGGCAACGGTCACGTGATCGAAGGACGCATCGGCGCCGAAGCCGACGTAGACACCGCCCCAGTCGCCAGGCGAAGCATTTGCTTGGCTGCTCGACGAGACCGTATCGAATGTCCCGCCGGTACCGAAGCGGTCGTCTCGAGCGCTGGTCATCACGATTGGCAGCGCGTCCGTACCTTCGGCATACAGGTGTGCACCGAGCGTGACGTCGATGCGGGCTCCCTGCATCTTGAAAACCGCACCTGGATCGATCTTCAGGCCGGGATCGGTGCGCCCCAGACGCACGTTGTCGGCTCCGATCGTCGGACGATCTGCGATCTCATCATTGGCAAGCGAATCGATGAAACTGCGGTCATTCGAGTTTAAGCTGGCGACTTCGTTGAACGCACCGGTCACCCCACCAATCACCTCGGCACGGTACAGTCTTCGACCCGTGAAGCCCTGGTCCCGCAAGGTCTGGGGAACGGTCGGTAGCCCCGTCAAGTTGATCGATCGGTTATCGCTCGGAACTGTGATTGCGACGCTCGACTCGCTGGCATCGGTCTCATAGCCTTCACGATTCACAAAGGTCAACTTGTAAACGTAAGTTCCGGCGGTGAGACCACCTCCGGCGACGGTCGAACCGCGAACCAGAAGCGCGCTGGGGGGCGCAATGCTGGCGTTGGGACCCCCGACACGGCCTTCGATTAACAGGTTGTCGGCCAACACGTGCACGACGTCGGTATCATCGATCCGCGCGTTGACGTTCAACGTTTCGATCGCATCACCGGCACGAGTCTCGATCCGGAAGAACAAACCGTTGATCGAGTTGTCGACGATCAGGTTGCCACGAATGTGCGGACCGCTGCGCATCACGTCGGGGGTGAAGGATTCCTCGCGTTGGAAGCGATACTCGTCAAACCGCGTCTCGGCGAACGTGTCGGGGGTCGCCGACATCGCCGCGTCGGCCGAATCCGAAATCCGACTGTTGATCACCGTCGGCCGCGTCACGGCCATCTCGATGGGGCTGACCTTGACTTGGCGGCCGTCGACCGACACCGGACCACCGCCGTAGCGGATGTCGGCATGTTGAATATGGTTCAGGAAGATCCCGTCGTTCTCGG
>JARFQX010000752.1 GCA_029287555.1 Rubripirellula sp.
AACAGCCCAATACGATCGGCGGAGCGATCGGCGACTATCGTTTGCCGCCTACGAGAAACTTGAAAATGCTCTAGACGACGATACAAGGTAATGACGCATTCAATTGCGGGTAGCGAACCGACCTATGGCACACGGTCTGTCACGGGGCGATCGTTGCAAGTCCTTTCGGTAGGTGTGCCTCTAGCCCCAAAGCTCCCACATCCGGTCAAACTCCTGTTGAAAGGAACGGAGCAGGATGGGATCGGCGGTCACGATGAAGTTCTCTTCGTTGTTCTCCGCAGCGCTTCTGGTCCAGTTGTAGCTGCCGGTAAGCAGTCGCCGATTGTCGAACAACGCGAACTTGTGATGCATGTGGAATTCGGATTGATCCACTCGGACCGGCATCCCGGCTCGTTTTAGGTAGTTAATGTCGGAACCCCGATCACCCGATTTGTCGTTGTCAGACAGGATGCGAATGCGAACTCGCCGACGATGCGCATCCTCGATCGCACGACGAATCCGATCGTCGGTGATCGTGAAAACACAAATATCCACCTGGCTGCGTGAATCCTCGAAGAGACGCGTAATCTTATTGACACAGGCGTCGTTCGGGCTGAAGTAGGCCTCGGTACGATCGACCCCGCCGCCATCGGGTTGCATCGGCGCCAGAACCTTCATCACGTCCTCAAGCCACTTGACTGCCTCCATCGCATCGGGGCCGTTCAACTGCTCGCGAGCGAGTCGGAAGGCGAAGTTTCGCGCCAGCCCGAGCGAATGAGGATCGCCAGCAAACTGCTCAACCATTTTGCCGAGTCCACGCTTCTCCCCGCGGGACAACTTGTAGTCGAGAAAGGTTGTTTTGAGGGCGTCTTCGAGATCGGGGGTCGACATGGGAAGAAGGGCAGTGGGGCAGTGGGGCGGTGGGGCAGTGGGAGAATGCCGTGCGAGATGGACGAGAGAATGCGATGGGCGTTGCGTTTGGTGGTTAGGAGGGAAAGGTTGGGCGGGGGAGGATCACGATCAGGAACGTGGCGATCGGGCCTAGCAACAGCGATATCAGCCACCAGATCAAACCGCTGCGTCCCTTTGCCTGGGCCAATCCGGCGTTGATCAGCGTGAGGGTTCCCCAACCAACAAAGAACTCAGCGTTTTCCATCTATCCCACTTCGCAAATGGCCGGCGCCCGTCCTACTGCCTCACTGCCCTGCCGCCTCACTGCCCTACTGCCTCACTGCCTCACTGCCCTACTTCATGCGTCCGGTGACGACGCAGGATGCCGATTTGTTGCCGGGCAAATCGGTGACGATGCGGATCTCTTCGGCGATTGGGTCGTCCGAGCCGTTGCCTTGAAACCGCAATTTGACGAAATGAAGCTTCTTCTCGCCCGTCGGCACTTCGAACTCAAACCGCTCGTCTGCGCACTGAACATCCAAAATCTCAAACGGTTCTTCACCCCGAACGACGAGTCTCTTTTCCTTGCTTTCCGTCGCGCTCGTGTCACCGAGACTTACCGATGCGGGTGAAACGGAGACGGTGGGACGGACGCGTCCCGAAATCAACATCTCGGTTGTGGGGAAGTCGCGGTCGTTGCTGATCAAGGTCAACTGCTCTCGAATGTCGCCTTCGGGCATTGAATCGTCCAAGCGAACCATCATTCGATAGCGAACCAGATTGGGCAAACGCTCGGGAGGATTCAGCCGCACTTGCAAGTGCTGGCAGTGACTTCGCACGTCGGTGATTTCCCAGTTGTTGTTGCCGCTGTGCGTGATTGTCACCTCGCGCTCGCGCGGCTCACCCGCTGGAAACTCACCGTAGTTGACCTCGGGTGGGTCGAATGTGATGTCGGTGCGAATGAACCCGCTGACCTTCAATTGGACCTCAGCGTAACTGGGCCGATCGAACACCACCGTAACCGTCGCTGACTTGCTGCCGATGAAGGAACGGGTATTGAAGGTCGCCAGCACCGAAGCGGTCTCGTGCGTCTTCAGGGTGTCTTTGGTGATCGAGGGAGTCGTGCACCCGCAACTGCTCCGCACCGCCGCCACGTGCACGTCTTGCTCATACCGATTCGTGAATTCGAAATGGTGTTCGCTCTTGGCACCGCGACTGACAATACGGAAGTCGTGGGACGTCTCCTTAAACATCTTCTCAGCCCAGTTTTCGGCCGAGGCGGAGGGGACGAGCGCAACGAGGAGCAAACCCAATGCGTGCAAGGACCGCGAGAGGCCACAGCGATCGGCACTCACCATCATTCCATACCGGTGCAAGAGGAAGGAAATTGCAAGCGGGCGGTAAGGTAGCAAACCTGGCTAATGTTCAACAGGTGGACGACCCGCGGGGATAGTTACGATTTCGGCCTTCTCACCGAAAGTTTCCAGTAATTCCGCCAGTCTCTCCATGGGCAAACCGACGACATTGCTTTCACTCCCCCCACTCAAGACGCTCAGCCAGTCGTTTCCGTCCTGGTAGCCGAAGGCACCCGCCTTGCCCTCCCAACGCATCGATTCAAGGTAATCTCGCAACATCGACTCGCTCAGCGACTGCATTTCCAGCTCCGTCCGAACCACATCTACGAGGCACTTTTGCTCGCCAATCGACCACAGACAGACCCCGGTGTAGACGTCGTGGCGGCGGCCGCTGAGCGTTCTCAGGATCGCCTCGGCGTGTTCCATGTCGCGGGGCTTGCCGAGAATCTGCCCCAGGCAGGA
>JARFQX010000796.1 GCA_029287555.1 Rubripirellula sp.
GCTTGAGTTGGCTCGCGAAGCCCTTGCGACTGGCGGTCAGGAACACTTTCGACGGCTCAACCGATACGAGTATCGAAACACGATTCGCGATCTTCTTGGCGTGAACATGGACTCGTTCGATCCGACTACGTCATTCCCGGCGGACGATCGTGTCGACGGGTTCGACAACATCGGCGAGAGTTTGGTTCTGTCGGATTACTTGCTGCAGTGTTATCTGGAAGCGGCTTCACGGAGCATAGAAAAAGCAGTTCAATCACGAGAAGTCGTCGCACCCATCGATGAGTTGCTCCGAGCCAAAGATCTTAACAATCGAAAGTTCTTATTCCGTCCTGAACAGCGATTCATCGTCAATCCAACGGGCGACTATGTCGATGTCGCGCACAGCGATCCGAGCCTGATGCGAGTGCATGCCGCGAGGTTCAAAGGTGTTCCGGCAGATGGTTACTACACCATTCGCGTCCACGCCGAAGGTATCCATCGCGAGCACCCCTATCCACCAGGCGCTTTGCAAGTCGATCGCGATGAGCCGATCAAGATGCAAATCATTGCGACGGATCCGCAAGTGGCTCCTCCGGGAGTGGGACAAAATTCTTCGGATCGCGTCGTGGCAACCGTCTCGCTGGCCGACCACGAATCCAAGATCTACGAATTCCGCACGTGGATGGACAAGGGATTTGTGCCAGTGATTCGCTATGCCAACGGGCCGATCAATTTCCGGACATCGTTGGTGAAGTTGGTCCGTGAGTTTCATCCTGAAACGAAGACGACCAACTGGCTCGATGTCTTCTCATCGGAGCCTTCCGAGATTCTCGATGTCTGGATGTCCGACGCTTACCAGGGACCTCGGATGCGAATCCATCAAATGGAGATTGCTGGGCCAGAACCCACCGATGTATCAAAGCCAGATTTGTTGGCGGATAAGCGCGAGCGATCGCTTGAACCGTTCATGTATCGTGCATTTCGTCGACAGCCGCTCGATTCGGAAGTCGCTCGGTACCATTCCTTTTTCCAATCACGACTGGCCGCCGGCGAATCCGAGGACACCGCTTTTCTGACGACTTGTAAGGCGATCCTCTGTTCGCCGAATTTCCTTTATGTGGAAACTCCGCCTGACGCTGGTGAGAGCGACAACCGCGCGTTCCAACTCGCATCCCGACTGTCTTACTTTCTGTGGAGTTCGATGCCTGATGAGCAGTTGCTTCGGATTGCTGCCGCCGGAAATCTCAGAGAACCGGAGACGCTGATCGCCCAGACTCGCCGCATGATGCAAGATCCTCGAGCGGAGGCGTTCATTGAGAACTTTACAAACAGCTGGCTGCATCTGAATGAACTCGGGTCGATGCCGCCGGACACGCAAAAGTTTTCTGCCTACTACGATCGGCAGCTTGAGCCGTTGATGCGCCGAGAGACGCAGCTGTTTTTCGCGGAGATCCTGCGTAAGAATCTGAGTATCGAACACTTCATCGATTCTGACTTTACGTTCGCCAATCGCTACCTCGCCGCACACTATGGCTTGCCCACGATCGAGGGAGACGACTTTCGGCGAATTTCACTGCCGAAACAATCGCTTCGCGGAGGGCTGCTCGGTCACGCGAGTGTTCTGACGACGACGTCCAATGGAGTTGAGTCCTCACCTGTCACTCGCGGTATCTGGGTGTTGGAAAACATACTCGGTTCACCGCCTCCGCCGCCGCCACCGGACGTCGAGCCGCTGGAGCCAGACATTCGCGGCGCGACCACGATTCGCGAACAGCTTGCTAAGCATCGCAATGTCGCCACCTGCGCCGAGTGTCATCGTAAAATCGATCCGATCGGTTTCGCCCTTGAGGCTTTCGATCCGATCGGTTCGTTTCGGCGCGAGTATCGCGATAGCAAGGGAAAGCTCGTCGGCGAGGTGGACACTACAGGAACGTTGCCGACGGGAGATTCCTTTGCGGACATCGCGGAATTGAAGCAACTGCTCTTAAGGCAGAAAGATCAGTTCGCGCATTGCCTAACGGAAAAACTGCTCACCTATGCACTTGGCCGAGAAGTCGGTTTCCAGGACCGGCCGGCGGTCGAGTCGATTGTTGGCGAACTTGCTAGACGGGGTGATGGCCTGAACGACTTGATTGAACTCATCGTCACCAGCGAAGTGTTTATCAACGATTGACTAAATGGCTATCCGACGAGAATCACTTTCCAAACAATAAGCACGATGAACACAATTCCCCGCCTGCCCATCGCCCGAGTCTTTTTGCTGGGCTTTCTTTGCATTGCATCCGGACCGTCTGCAGTTTCGGACGACAAACCACCTCGTGATGACGGCAAGACGGTCATCCCCCAAGCCACTCTCGATCAACTCGAGGAAACCCTTGACGTGACGTTTGCAAAGTACGGCGACCGAACGTTGCAATTAGACATCTTTCGCCCAAAGAATGCGCCAGGAAAGCTACCGGCAATCGTCTGCATTCACGGCGGCGGCTGGGGAAAAGGAGCCAAGATCCATCATCGGAAAGTGGCTCAAGCTCTCGCGGCCGAAGGCTACGTCACGGCGTCCGTTGACTATCGGTTGAGCGGTGAAGCAATATTCCCCGCACACATTCACGACTGCAAAGCAGCCGTCCGATTCCTGCGTGCCAATGCCAAAAAGTACGGCATCGACGCCGATCACATCGGCGCTATCGGCCACTCCGCGGGTGGTCATCTGGCGGCGTTGCTGGCGACGTCCGGTGGTGTTGCTCAGCTCGATGGTGACGGCGGCAACGCAGAATTCAGCAGTACGATCCAAGCGGTGGTTCCGATGGGCGGCCAGACGGATTTCATGTCGGAGCGAAACCGCGAAAAATCGGCGAGTGCAGCTATCTGGCAAGCGTTTCTCGGCGGGTCGCAAGATGAAGTCCCCGAAGTTTATCGCCTCGCTTCACCACTGGCCCACCTCGACAAGAACGATCCACCCGTCTGGCTGATTACCGGCGAGAAAGATGATCCGAGTACTCGTGCCGACTCGCTGCGTCAAAAGATGGACAAATTGGGCATTGAAAACGGACTTACCATCATCAAAGACGCTCCGCACCCGTTCACCGTCAAGCAAATCTGGTTTGATCAAATGATGGAAGCGGCGGTTCCGTTCTTCAATCGAACGCTGAAGAACCAAACCACCAGCACGGATAACGCTAGGGAATGAACGAAAATCCATCCAGTTACGAAACCTTCATGCGTCTGCTGATTGAGGAAGAGTCAGCCGTAAAGGCCTACGTGCGCCGGCTCGTTCCAACGTGGCACGATGTGGAGGAAGTCGTTCAACAAACCAGTTTGATTGCATGGAAGAAGTTCGATGAATTGGACGACGTCGATCGTTTCGGTGGTTGGCTGATGACAATTGCTCGATTTGAGTCGCTCAAGCACCGACGTTCACTTGCCCGCAGCCCGTTGGTGTTTTCGGACAAACTCGCCGAACTGTTAGCCGATGCAACAGGCAACATTGTCGCCGGAGACACAGATCGACAGCAAGCTCTGGAAGGCTGCTTAAAAAAACTCGACCAGCCTCGACGCGAATTGATCCTCAACGTGCATCAGCCGGGTGTCACGATTCGCGAGTACGCTCGACAGAACGCTCGTCCTGAACAGGCCATCTATAAATCTGTCCAACGGCTACGGCAGATACTATTGGTGTGCGTCAAACAAACGCTCGCAGATCAGGGATTGTCATGAACGACCTACGATTCATGGAACTTGTCTCGGGCTGGCTCGATGGTTCGCTTAGTGAGACCGAGTCCGCGGAACTCCAAGCAACGCTGGAAGACTCCGCTGATCGACGCAGTGAATTCGTGGACGTCTGCGGCTTGGACGCAGATTTGCGGTTGATGAGTGATGTGCAGTATCAGCACGTAGCGCAAGCGAGTGTGCGTAACGATCGGCCTGTTGTTCACTCGCTTGCGCTTCGTGCTAGTAAGTGGATTCTCGTGGTAGCTACGGCCGCTGTTCTGTTACTCGCGATCGGCTACGGCATTGGACGCGACCGCAACAGTGATGCGAAACGACAGATTGCGACGTCCGAGGCAGCATCCACCCAACAGGACGAGACTGTCGAATCAGGCTGCGCGGTGCTGTCCCGTGTTGTGGACGCGAAATTCGCCGGGGACACGCAGTACGAGGAAGGTGACTCGCTGCAGCCGGGGCAGTTCAAGCTGCTTTCAGGTGCCGTGCAAATCGACTTCTTCAGCGGTGCGACCATGCTGATCGCCGAAGCGGCTGATGTGAACCTGATTAGTTCTTGGGAAGCGGAATGCGCTCACGGAAAAGTAACCATGCGTGTGCCTCCACCTGCGATTGGTTTTCGCCTGAATCTGCCTGAAATGAAAGTCGTGGATCTTGGAACCGAGTTTGCCGTCCAGGTCGACGGCGGCGAGTCATCCCTGCATGTTTTCGAGGGCGAAGTGGAGGCGTATGTCCCGGGCTCCCAAATGCAGGTCATCCGTGAAGGCAATAGTCTCAAGAAGGCCAAAGACCGCGGCGTCGTTGCGGGCGTCTCCACTCCAGCCGACTTTCCGAGCGTTGAAGAGTTTGAACGTCGCAAGGAAGAGTACTATCAACGAAAAACAAATCAGTGGCGTGTGGCAATGAACAAAGTGCTTTCAGATGAGCGCATCATTGGCTGCTATCAGTTTCGACGCTGGCCCGACAAGAAATGGGATCGGCTGGTCAATAACTTCGTGATCCCGAAACGTCCCTATAGCCACGGATCGGCAGTGGGTGCACGTTGGGTCGAAGGACGCTGGCCCGGCAAACCGGCGCTCGAATTCAAGAGCCCAGGTGACCGGGTCCGTATCAACTTGAAGAGAGACAAATATGAAGGATTAGCACTGGCGGCGTGGATTCGAGTTGACGGACTGGACCGCAAGTACAATGCGTTGTTGATGTCAGACCGATATGAAGATGGTGAGCCACACTGGCAAATTGATCAATCGGGACGCCTGATGTTCTCGGTCAGCTACGATCGCAGCTCGCCTCCAGGAGGAAAAACAGACAAAGGAAATCGCCAGAGTCAAGTTTTCTATTCACCACCCCTGTTTGGCGCAAGCGACAGGCGCTGGCATCACGTCGCGGTGACTTTCGATGCAAGGACCGGCGAAGCCGTCCAGTATTTTGACGGCAAAGAAGTAAGCCGTGAAGGCAGCGACCATCATCGAGAGGGACGCACGGTAACGTTCGGCGCATGTGAAATTGGAAATTGGGGGTTGCCGCCGGAGGGCGTGCCATTTCCCATCAGAAATCTGAACGGACGTGTTGATGAGCTCTTGATCTACAAAGTGCCACTGTCCGGTGATGAGATTTCAAACTTGCATGAACTAGGGATTCCGAATTAATGAAGAATTGCGAAAAAGCTTGTTGGTTCGGCTATTCCCGCACCGCGTTGCACATCGCTTTTTCGCCGAACAAAATTAACCTTCCTGTTGCTCTCATCCACCCGGCGAGCACAGTCAAGACAAACTGCCACGGCTTCAAGACAAATTTCATCACTCACTCATGCCAAGGAAATCAAATGCGAACGCATTCTAGCCATCCGGTCTGCGGTTGTGCTTGCTATGCAACAATATGATTTCCTGGTTTTCTCGGAGTTACTGACCGGTTTCCACCGTACGCGTGAACGCACCGGGATCGCGATTGCGGACAGCCTCTGTCGGCAGCTGTGGAAGACGCCCTGACCTGACACGCCCAACCTGTTTCAGTTGCGTGGGGAGGCGGCGCCAGCGCCCCCAAGCGAGATCATCGATCGGCGAGGCCGGAAGATGTCAAGGGAGCGAAACAGGCCTTTAGTCGTCTCGGCAATCCGTCCTCGAACTCGCGTCGGCTGCATCGACTTCGCGGAGTTGTCTCAGATTCTTCGACGTGCTCTTCGCGAAGAATCGGACTGATTGCCCGGGAATGGTGCAGCAAGCTGAGGCGTCATCCCCGCACACCAGCCGCGTGACCGATGACCGCCATGAGATCTATGAAGGCGTGCGCAACGACTACCATCGTGAGGTCTCGATGACGAATGTAGTAGAGAGGAAACAAAAGCAACGAGACGCTGAAACATAGCACGTTTTCGATGCCATCCTTCAAATGGTAAAGCACAAATGCGACGTGGGACGCCAACACGGCGATCCAAGGGCGTTTGGTAACGAGCAACAATCGCTCCATCGCATATCCACGGTAGATCACTTCCTCACAGAAGCTGGCCGTGACCAGTGCAAGCGGCGCGTACCAGTAGAAGAAATGTTCCGGCAGTTTTCTGGAACTGGCTCCTCCACCGATCGGAAAACGCATCTCCGGCAACAACGGCGCGATGGCGAATCTCCAGAGAACGATTCCCACCATCACAAACCCGCCGAGGCCCAATCCGGCGGAAAAGTTCTGAATCGTAAGCGGTCTGAAACCGAGCGAAGATAGTGGCCGTCGCTCCCAGACAAGCACGACACCAATCAGAACGATACAAAACAGCCAGTCAACGGCTTGGGCGGCAACATTTCGCCAAACCAGATCTTGCGGAAGCAGACTGGACGCGACCGAGGGCCACCAGAAAATAGTGGTCAGCCCGAGCGCAACGGCAAGCCCGAAATATTCACCGCAGCGACGGCGCACTCCTTCACTCGGCGCAGCGAGCGTCTCGGTCGAACCAGGGTCCGATGCATCCGGGGCGTCGTTGATGTTAGGCATTGAATTGTTTGCATCTGCCACGCAAGAAGAATCGCGGTGAATTATCCATGGCCAGAAAACGCTAGGAATTCGGGCGCGCCACCTGTAATGATCGTTGCTCGCCGCGATACCAATCCTGCAGAAGTGCGAAATGACGCGAGGAGCCCACTCCCGAGGCTATGGATCCTACCACGCAAGAGCAGATATTTGTTGGTTGGCTCCGACAACACAAGGGCTTGATGCTGAAGGTTGTACGGTCCTTCGCGTTTCGCCAAGCCGACCGCGACGACCTGTTTTCAGGAAGTCGCAACCCAACTGTGGAAATCGATACCGACATTCAGAGAGCAGTCCAAAGTCTCGACCTGGTTCTACCGGGTCGCGCCATTTACGGCAACGGCTTGGGCGCGCAAAGAGGACCGACACCGGGAGAAACGAGTTGCATACGATGACCTTCCGGGTCCCGATACATCGGATGTGAACGACAAGCGACTTGACTGGCTCTACGAGCAGATTGGGCGATTACCCCTGGACGACCGAACCCTCTGTTTGTTGATGCTCGAGGGATATGTCGTCATGCAGCGTGCGCTGCGCAGGGACTATCTCCCCAGAAAGCGAGAGCTGCAAGGGCTACCGGATCGCTTCCTCAATCCGGAGGCGATATGATCAAGACGGCGTGTTGTACGCGTCGGGTACCCTCTACCCACGCCAATCCGTCGTTTCCAATCACGACCAACTCTGCCATGAATGCCGCAGTGCGCGTCGGCAAACGGCTTCGCGTAGTCGGAGCAGTTGCGATCGGACTTAGGTGGAAAACGGGAGGTCCCAGTCACCTTGAAGGACACAAGGGCGTAGAGCTACCCCTTACCGCCCTTCAGCCTCCTCTCCCTAAGTGCGGCGGTTGCATCGACCGATCGCTGCAAGCGGTCGGCGTTCGTGCAGGAGGTGAATAACACCGACGCGCCTTTACCCAAAACGGTTGGAGCTCGCGTCGATGCAGCGGCTTGCATGAAAGAAATCGGTTTTGTGCTGGCGGTGAAACAGACCGACGCATTAACCCGATGAAGCACCAAACGTCCGTTCCAAGTCCCCATCCGTATCGCCGATCTCGCGGCGGGGAGTCGATCACCATGAGATCGCGGCTTCATTCCATTCGTTCCTCGGGTCCGTCCACTGCCATCGCTCGGTAGCGCCAGGACGGTCCTTGCAGAAACGTCCGCACGCTGCCAAGAGCCGCATTCTCGGCACCGATTGAATTACTGACATGGTGTCGGTAAGATTACTGACAGCATGTCAGCAACAACATCGAAATCGCGATCTGGTTCTTCAAAAGCACGGCAGCGTTCGCGCCGTCATGCACCGGAGGAGGCACGCCGTGAGATCCTCGACAGCGCCACGCGATTCCTCCGGAGAGGTCACTTTCGCGATTTAACGGTCGGCGAGGCGATGGCGGGAACGACGCTCAGCCGCCCGGCGTTCTACCAGTATTTCACCGATCTGCACGATCTCATCATCTCGTTGTTGCGTGATATCGAGACGATCATGCACCAAACTGCCAGCCCTTGGATTGACGGCGAAGGAGAAACCATCGCGGCGCTGTGGGAATCGAATCGGGCGGTCGTGGAATTATGCGTCCAACATGGCCACATCATACGCGCGATCGTGGAGGCCGCTCCGCTCGATGAGCGTCTCGAGCAGGCTTGGAAGTCTTTCATGCAACGCTGGGATGACGCAGTCGAAGCCCGAATTGTTGCTCAACAGAAAAAGGGTCTCATCCCGCCCTGCGACGCGCGGCGGATCGCCAATGCGCTCAACTCGCTCGATGTGAATTTGGTGGTTGCCGCGTTTGGGCGAGATCCGCATGACGATCCGAGAAAGGTCTTGGAGACGATGCATCGCGTGTGGAGCAGGACGCTTTATGGCCAACCTCCTCATGCATCGACTGCCAAGAAGAAACGAACACCCTGAACTGAATTACAAGCACACTGGAGATTGGAAGTGTTGCACTCAAAGCTCGTAAGCCTACCGCTGAGCATTGCCTTTCTGGGCATCTTTGTCGGATTCATTTCCGCACAAGACACACTTGATCGCACCCATCTACCGATCCAAGAGCCCAAACGGCCCACCTAAAGCGAACTTGACGTTCGCAATGTCAAAGAGACACCGCCGTTCTTCGAAGTCACGGCGCCTGAAAATGCTCCCAATGTCGTGATCGTGTTGATTGACGAAATCGGTTTCGGAGGGCCGAGTACATTCGGTGGCCCAATCCAAACACCGACTCTCGATAAGGATTTGACGAGTTTTACGGATTCATCGGAGGCGAAACGGATCAGTGGTTCCCCTTGATCTACGACGGTGTTACCAGGGTCACTCCGCCAGAGACGGAGGGTTATCATTTCACCGTCGACATGACGAATCAGGCGATTGGCTGGATGAAAGCTCAGCAGTCGATGACACCGGACAAGCCTTTCTTCATGTATTACGCGACCGGCGCCGTTCATGCGCCACACCACGTGCCCAAGAAGTGGGCGGACAAATATGAAGGCAAGTTCGACGCAGGATGGGACGCGATCCGTGCCGAAACCATTGCCCGTCAGAAAGAAATCGGTGTCATCCCGGCCAACACCAAGCTTGCACCAAAACCCGAAGACATCAAGGACTGGGATGCCTTGTCCGATGATGAACGGCGTCTGTTCGCTCGTCAGGCCGAAGTGTTCGCCGGATTCCTTGAGCAGACGGACCATGAGGTCGGTCGTCTCACCGCTGCGATCGAAGAAATCGGCGAAATGGACAATACCTTGTTCATCTACATTGCTGGTGAC
>JARFQX010000823.1 GCA_029287555.1 Rubripirellula sp.
TCGATTCGAGACGGCAAGTTGTATGGACGCGGGGCCTGCGACACCAAAGCCGGGCTCGCCGCGATGATGCACGCGGTCGCCGATCTCGTTCGCCTCGGTTTGACACCTAAGCGAGAGGTCTGGTTGGCCGCGACCATTGACGAGGAGTACTCGTATCGAGGCGTGGCAAAGTTGTGCGAGGGTGATCTTTCGGCCGATGCCGCCATTGTCGCTGAGCCGACTGAACTGCAACCGGTGATCGCCAGCAAAGGTTTGGTGCGATGGAAGATCGAGACAGTTGGTAAGGCCGCCCACTCCGCCAAACCACATCTCGGGGTCAATGCGATTGAGCATATGGCCCGCATCATCACCGCACTCGAGGAAGACACTCGAAGCCTGAGTGACACTCCGCACCCGTTGCTCGGGCCGGCAACTTGCAACATCGGTGTGATCCGGGGCGGTGTACAGATTAACTTTGTGCCAGACCGTTGCGAGATCGAGATCGACCGACGCCTCTTACCGGGCGAGACCGTCGAAGTCGTCTTGGCGCATTACCAATCGATCGTTGACACCGTCGCCCGAGATACGAATGACATGCAAGTGATAACGCATCCGCCAATGCTGACCGACTTGCCGCTGCAAACCGATCATCAAACCGATGCCGTGCAAACGATGGTTCAAGTCCTGGAGCAGTGCAGCCTGCCATCGGACGTTTGCGGTGTACCCTTTTGCAGCGACGCCAGTAAATTCGGGGCCCTGGGAATCCCGAGCCTGATTATGGGGCCAGGCAGTATCGATCAAGCTCATGCGGCAGTTGAGTACGTCGATTGTGACCAGGTCGAGCGGGCGGTCGAAATCTATCACCGCTACCTGTTAAGTTTTTAGGGAAGGGTGCCCGGCCGTCTCGTGCGGAGAACACCGGCGTTTCACCCTCGTTCATTCATTCGCCAAGCTTCGCGTCAAACCTGTTGCTTACCAGGATTCAACCCATGCGTACCCCTGATTCGATGCCGATTTCGCGACGTCAATTCGGAGGCTGTCTTGCCTCCGCCGGCTTGCTTGCCTGCTCGCCGTCGCACGGGGCCAACCAAGCGGGCGACGGTGGATGGATTGATGCGCATGTCCATGTTTGGCACCCCGACACAAACAAGTATCCGCTCGCGCCCACTTTTGAAGTTGCCGACATGCAGCCGGCAAGTTTCACCGCTGAAGAGCTGTTCGCCCAGTGCCGGCCATCGGGAGTGGAGCAAGTGGTGTTGATCCAGATGAGTTTCTATGAACTCGATCACCGTTACATGGTCGAAGTGATGCAATCGCACCCGGGCGTGTTCTCGGGCGTTTCCTTGATCGATTGGCATGCGGCCGACATCGAGGATGAGGTGAAGCGGCACGCGGAGCTAGGCATGCGCGGCTTTCGCCTGCACAGTCGAGGTGACGCGAACGGCTGGGTCGACGATCCGGACATGGACCGCTTGTGGCGACTTGCACCGACGCACGGCATCGCGATCTGCCCGTTGATCAATCCGCAAGACATCACGCACGTCGACACGCTGTGCAGCAAGCATCCCGACACCACGGTGGTGGTCGACCATTTTGCTAGGATCGGGTTGAGCGGGACGATCGAAGGCAGCCGACTTGATGAACTCTGTCGTTTGTCAAGGTTTCCCAACGTGCACGTCAAGACGTCAGCGTTCTACGCATTGGGAAGAAAACAACCGCCCTACACCGACCTGATTCCCATGGTTCAACGAGTCGTCGACGCCTTTGGACCGCGGCGGTTGATGTGGGCCAGCGATTGCCCGTTTCAAGTGCAAGGTGAACACACCTACGAAGCCTCCATTGCCCTGATTCGTGACAAGATCGATTTCCTCTCACCTTCCGACAAACAGTGGATTCTTAGAGACACGGCCAAGCGGGTTTTCTTCGACAAAGCTTGACCGATCAACGATCGGCGTCACGACTGGCAAGTCGGGCACCAGTAGAGTTTTCGCGAGGCGATTTCGATGGTCTCGATTGGCGAATCGCACGTCCTGCAGGTGACTTTTCCGTAAACCCGAAACCGGTCTTTGCCTTCGACTTGAGCCAGGGGTTTGCCAGCCTCTTTGGCGGTGACCGTGATGATCTTGCCGTACTTCAACCCGGTTCGCATCATCTTCGTGAGTGTTTTCCATAAAGCGTCAAAACTCTCGCGAGTGAGTTGCTCGCCCGTGGTTCTGGGATCGAGACCCGTTTCAAAGAACAACTCAGCACGAAAGATATTGCCCACTCCGGCAATCACGCTCTGGTCGAGGATCAACGCGCCAATCGGTTTCTTGCTGGTTCGGAAGTGTTCCCAGACCTCCGACTTCCGGCCGCCAGCGAGTGGATCGGGACCAAGTCTTTGCACGACTCGCTCTCGTTCGACCCAATCGATCACCCGGCACGTCGTCGGTCCAGTCAGGTCAAGCGTCTTGCTGGGACCAACGATTCGCATCCGTACCAATCCTACCGGAGCGGGCGCCGGAGTGGAATGCTCGCGATACTTACCATAACGACCAAGGTGGACGTGAATCATTCGCTGGTTTTCAAAGCAATAAAACAGGTGTTTGCCGACGGCCTCGCAGCTTTCAAGAATCTTTCCCGAGACCTTCCGGGCATCCGCGCGAAAGCGTCCCTGCGGGCTGGTCACCTTGAGTGGCTGACCCGCGAACCAATCACCGTGTTGTCGGGCAAGATAGTGGGTCTTGTGTCCTTCGGGCATGCTTTTTTTTGGAGAAAGGCGGTGGCCGGCGGCCCTGGATTGCAGCAATTGGGAGTCCGCTGCGCAGTTACCGGGCAGCTTGATCGACCGACAACGGAGGTGGGCCGAGAGATTTACGACGTAAGGGGGGCGATCCGCACACTGAGGATCGTTGAGGGAGTGTTGCCGAGGATCAAGTCTTCCGTGGCACGAAACGTGCCGCGACAAGCCTATTTGAGCTCGTCTTCTCTGCGAAATCCCTCTTAATCGCTGGCCCAGTGGAACACGATGGAGAACGAATCTCCGTACTATCGACACACGAAAATCATCGCCACGTTGGGGCCGTCGACGGAATCCGCCGATCGTGTGACGGAGCTGATCCGCGCCGGGGTCGATGTGGTTCGGTTGAACATGGCGCATGGGAGCGTGGATTGGGTCGGAGAGGTGGTCGGTCGCATCCGGCAGGTTTCCGCGCAATTGGACCGGCATGTCGCGGTGATGATGGATGTCAAAGGGCCGGAGATCCGCACCGGGGCGGTGGCCGCACCACTTCCGCTGGAGGTCGGAAGCTTGCTGGAGTTTCGCAGCGGAGCGTCTCCGCTGCAGGAACAAAATGCCGCGTGGGGAAATAGTGGCTCCGTCGCCAGCGTTTCGGTCAATTACCCTGATCTCGCCCGCGACGTCACAGTCGGGGCGACGGTGCTGGTTGACAGCGGTCTGCTGCGGATGCGGGTTGTCGACAAAGATACCGACTCGATCCGCTGCGAAGTGTTGACGCCGGGTGAACTCGGTTCGCGTCGTCACATCAATCTTCCCGGCGTCGAAGTCAACCTGCCTTCGTTGACCGAGAAGGACCGGACCGACTTGCAAGCCGGCGTGAAGGCGGGAATCGATTTTGTTGCCCTCTCGTTTGTTCGCCGCGCCAAGGACATTCGGGTCCTCCGTCAGCTTCTTGATGAATTCGGCTCCCCCGCTCGAATCGTAGCCAAGATCGAGGAGTGCTCTGGCGTTGACCACATGGACCAGATTATTCGCGAGGCCGACGCGGTGATGGTTGCACGCGGCGACCTCGGCATTGAAATCGATTACCAACGATTGCCGCTGGTCCAAACTAAATTGGTCAGGGCCTGTCAGGCGGAGGGCAAACCGGTGATCATCGCCACGCACTTGCTCGAATCGATGATTCATTCGCCGATGCCGACTCGTGCGGAGATCTCGGATGTTTCCAATGCAGTTCGCGAGGGCGCCGATGCGGTGATGCTCTCGGGTGAAACGACCACAGGCAAGTATCCTCTCGAATCGGTGGAGGTGCTCAAGCAGATCATCGAGAGCATTGAGCCGAGTGTCGATGGAGCGTTGAACTCGGGGATGAAGCTTCGCGAGCCGAAGGCCAAGATGCTTCGCTCGGCTGCCGTTCTCGCCCAGGATCTGGGCGATTCGGGGATCATCGTGTTCACCAGGAGCGGTTTTCTGGCTTACGTGCTCGGTGCATTACGCCCTCGAGGCGTGCCGATTTACGCCTTCACGGATGTCGAGTCGACGTTCCGCCAACTGTTGTTGCCCTGGGGTGTCGAGCCCTTCATGATGTCGTTCTCCGACGACCCCGAGCAGACGATTCGTGACGCGATCGCCTGTTTGCGGCGAAAAGGATGGTGCCGAACCGGCACTTGGTTGGTCGCGATCACCAACGTGATCGCCGGAGAGCAGGTCATCGACTCGATGCAGTTGCGTCAGGTCGAGTAACCGGGGTCGATAGTGATGGGATCGATAGAGATGGGATCGATCGAGATGGGGTCGATCGAGATGGGGAAAGACCTTGTGGGGCTCTCGCTGAATTCCTCCAACCGGACATTCCAGAAACCCACCGCTTCTTAGAGACAACG
>JARFQX010000833.1 GCA_029287555.1 Rubripirellula sp.
GGCTCTGACCTCTTGATTCACCAGAGATATCGTCGAACTCGTCATCGATCATCGAGCCAAAACCGAAAAAATCGGAAAATTCCTCAGACTCTTCCTGACCGGCATATCTTCCCTCGCTCCCCCCAAGCTCATTGCCTTGCAGGGACGTGAGAATTCAAGTGAGCAAGGTAGCCGGCTCGGAGATTCCGGTCTGAGGCCACCCAGAGTCAACAAGGGCCAATTTGCAAGGCCCGATTCCAATGCCCAACGCCACCAACAGCCAGCCTGCCATGAAAAGCATGATCCTCGCCCGAATGCTCTCTCTCTCCCTGCTCTGCCCGATCGTCTTCCAAGCCAAGGCCGCGGCACAATCGAACCTGCTGCGGTCCGGGACGGCAACCGAACAGGCGGCCGAGGCCATTGATGAGGCGACCTTGCGAGGTCACATTCGCTTCCTTGCCGATGACCTGCTTGAAGGTCGGGGTCCAGGTTCGCGAGGCGATGCACTGACGCAGCTCTACCTGCAAACTCAGTTTCAAACGCTGGGGCTGCGACCGGCAGCCGCGGACGGTTCGTGGACGCAAGACGTTCCTTTGGTGGGTGTGACCACACACGCGCCGCCGACGGTTGCCTTTCGCAACGGCGAGTCACAACTGACCCTTCAAACGGTCAAAGATTTCATCGCGAATGTGGGTCGACCGGTTGCCCAGACAACGATCCGCGAAGCGGAACTGGTGTTTGTCGGCTATGGCATTGAAGCACCGGAATACGACTGGGACGATTACAAGGACGTCGATGTCCGCGGCAAAGTCCTGGTGATGATGAACAACGATCCGTCGGACGATCCCGAACTGTTCGAAGGACGTCGGCGATTGTATTACGGTCGTTGGGATTACAAATACGAATCGGCGGCAAGGCAGGGGGCGGCCGGCGCCATCATCATTCACACCACGCCTTCGGCCGGCTATCCCTGGCAAGTCGTGCAGACTTCTTGGAGCGGAGAAGAGTTCGAACTGCGTGGAACCGGTGGCCCGAGAATGGATTTGAAGGCGTGGGTCAGCGAGGATGCCGCGCGTCGTCTGGTGTCGCTCGGCGGTCATGATCTCGACGCACTGCGGCAGTCAGCTCAATCGCGGAGCTTTCGCCCGGTAGCATTGAACACACGAATGTCGATCGACTTGAGCGCTGATATCCGTGAGCAGAACACGGCCAATGTGTTGGGAATGCTCGAGGGAAGCCACCCGCAGAGAAATCGCGAAGTGGTCATCTTCATGGCGCACCACGACCACCTTGGGATCGCCGCCGAGCGCGACATCGAGGGCGACAACATCTACAATGGAGCCGTCGACAATGCCTCGGGAACGGCCTCGTTGTTGGCGGTGGCAAAGGCTTTCGCTCAGCTTCCATCACGCCCCGATCGGTCCATCCTTTTCGCAGCGGTGGGGGCCGAAGAGCAAGGACTGCTCGGTTCGCAACGCTTTGCCGACGACCCACCACTTCCCCCGGGTTACATGGCGGCGGTGATTAACATGGACGGGACCAACATCATCGGCCGCACCCACGACGTCAACGTGATCGGCCATGGAAAATCGGGTCTCGATGCGATCGTCCAATCCGTTGCCAAGACGCAAGGTCGCATCGTGACTCCCGATCATTTCCCAGATCGCGGGTATTACTACCGATCGGATCAATTCAGTCTTGCCAAGGTCGGTGTTCCCGGCGTCTACCTGCACCCGGGCATCAAGGTGATCGGCCGACCCGACGGTTGGGGCAAGGAGCAACTCGATCTTTGGGTGGAGAAGATCTATCATCAGCCAAGCGACGAATACCTAGAGGACTGGGACCTGTCGGGTGCAATCGAGGATGCTCGGTTGCTGTTTCGTGTCGGTCTGCGAGTTGCGGAATCACCCGAGTTGCCCACCTGGAACCCGGGTGACGAGTTCGAAGCGGCGCGAAAACGGGCTCTCGCCCGCCGACCGACGCCCTGAATCACCCGAATAGCGGTATCATCAACGTCATCGGGACCGTGCCCGCTTTTCTGACTCGTTGCCACTTGCCTGCTTCATTTGTCGTGCGGGGCGAAGTTGACTGAACACTTTCAACCCAACACCGCAGCCCCGAATAACCATTCCCTCGCGGGCGACGAGGTGCCACAGGAACCGTCAAGGGCGGAGCTTCCAACTGCGCCGTGCGAGTCGAAGCCCGTGAACGCGAGTCGATCGGCCGCTGAACCTGGCGATGCGACGTCCGACGAGGAAGTCGCTAGCGCGGCGCCCGACCACGGGGACACGCTTGAGCAACTCGACCGCCGCTGGGTCGGATTGGTTCGGGGGATCGAAGCGATGACTTGGATGGTGATGGGCGCGGTCATCGTGATCGCGGGACTGATCGGACTGCTCACCGGACCGCCACCGGTTCAAGCCCTTGTCCTTGCGGCTTGGCTGCTGCTCGGTCTCCTGGCGCTATTTCGCATCGTCTGGTGGCCTCGGTTGGCTTACACACACTGGTCCTACCGAATTGGCAAGAAGGTCTTCGAGTTGCGCCACGGCATCCTCTGGCAGGTGTCCGTTTCGATCCCGCTTTCTCGATTGCAGCACATCGACCTGCATCGTGGACCGCTTGAGCGAAGGCGAGGCCTGGCGTCGTTGCAGCTTCACACGGCGGGAACCAAAGAAGCCTCGCAGTTAATCCCGGGGCTGGACCT
>JARFQX010000840.1 GCA_029287555.1 Rubripirellula sp.
TAAGAGACAGCCTGGAGGATATCAATTAAACTCAACAGACCGCGTTTTTCGTAATCTGGGAACAAGATTTCGGGAAGCAAAAAACACTTTGTCAAAAGTTGCTCGCTTCGGCAGACACGACGGGAAACGTTAAAGCGTCGCGTGATTTCGCCAAAGCGGTTTGTATTTCCCCTGTCGTCGAACCAGACCTCGTCGAACATGCTTCCGTATTGGCGGCTCGAGCCGTCAACGCCACGCCCTCCAGCCTGTGGGGCGTATTGAGCCAGGGTATGTGCCATTATCGAAAAGGAGAGCTAACACCCGCTCGCGAAGCGCTAGCGCACGCGGCCGCCGCCGACCAGCCCCGGCTCCGCTTGCTCTCTCTCGCTTTCTTGGCGATGACCCGGTTTCAGCAAGGTGAAATCGAAGAAGCTACAGATCACCTGCATGCCGTTGAAGACGGACTTGGGCTTGTCGCCTTTACCGATCTGAGCCGCCCAGCGGGAATCCATCACGATGACCTGGCTATCTGGTTGGCGTTACGGGAGGTTCGTCAGGTGATGCAAGTCGAGCCAGTTGATACTCAACATGCGGTCGATCGATTGCTTCAGTGGAAACGCAAAGTCGTCGAGACTTCGCCGACGAACACGGCCGGTTCGCTCCATTTGGCGATTCTCTATGCCTGGTTCGGTAGCAATCGTCAACACAGTGATTTGTGTCAACGAATGCTTGACGAGGCTCTGCAATCAGAGCAGCCCGCCGCCCTCGAACGGGCTGCCAAGGCGTATCTGATTCATCCAGCGCCAAAATCCGACCTGCTGGATGCGGTGGCGGTGTCTGCGACAATGGCAGTCCAGGGTGCAAGGAAGAAGCCCGGCCTGCTTTCATGGGCACGTCTTACGGCGGGAATGGCGGCCTTTCGACAGAAAGAGTATCCAAAGGCGATCGATCTATTAACAATAACGCGGGAATCGTCAAGTCGATTGATCCAAGGACCTTCCTTGCTGTTTCGCTGCATGGCCTACCTCAAACAAGGACAACGAAAACTCGCCGAGAAAGACTTTGCTCTTGCCACCGGACTGTTCGGGCCCCGTCCGGCAAAGACTGCACTTACCGAAGTTCTCTTGCATCATGACCAGCTGGTTTTCTGGCTCGCCTACGATGAAGCGCGTGAACGATTGGCTGAGTCACCCAGCGAGAATCAGGACGCTCATTTGAGTGGACAGCAATAGTGCAGGTCCTCCAGTTTCGCGATCGGTGCGCCGAAGAATCTGAGTGAACTGGCGAACCTTGTGAACGTTCTCGGATTTCATGAGATCGTGAATCGGGCGGCGCAAGATCGAGAATGAATGGATCGCCGGTATGCAAGCAGCAGCTTTTTCCGAAGCCGATCGGGTCCGGCCGCTACTGCGCCACCGATCTGGTGCCACCGCCGGAGAAATTCACGTAGATCGGACTTCCATCCATAATCGGACGCGCGGCGGTCGCAAATCCTTTGGCATAGATCTTCTCGCGCAGCTTACGGAACGAAGCGTAGCTGTCAGGATAGACCGCGATAGTCACGGTCGTCGTTTCGGGTTGATACCCGGAAAGTTCGACGTCCAACCAGTCGTCGTTGGCGAGCACGGTTTGGATCGGCGTCCCATGTGGCTCACGCAGCGGCTCGAATGATGCCACCACGACCCTGGCACGCGACATTCGGGCGATCGCCCCGCCGGCAGATACCAATTCATTGCTCCGGTTCAATACATAGCGGGCGACGTAGCCGCGAATCGGACCGACCGCCGCATCGCTAACGCCCTCGCGAAGGCTTCCGGATGTGCGACGGAAATTTCGGCCGATCTCCTCGGCCAGCGCTTCAAACGGGATCACCGACAAACGATCGTCCTTGAGACGGAAGTAGACTTCTTTGCCAAAGACCGTCTTGGCCATCGGAGTCGGCAAGTGGGAAATCGCAATGACAGAGGGCTTGATGCTCTCGAGCTGCTCGCGTTTGCCCACCCAATCGGACAATTCACTCTTTATCTGTTCCGCTTCCGCGTTCCGCAGCGTCGCATCGCGTTTGGCTTGGTCAAGCTTCGCCTGCTCGTCATTCCATGCCGCTTCAGCCTCCGTCAGCAAGGTCAATAGGATCGTCCGCCGCTCCGATTCACGGTCGACTTTGGCCTCCAACTCCTTGATCGTACGTTCCAATCGGATCGAATCCGACTGTGCCGAAGAAGCTCTTGCGGCGGTCTTCGCCAAGACCTCCATGTCGCCGGCTTTTGCGGGCAGAAGACTTGGGTCGCTCGGCTGTTCATGCTTGGAGGTGACCTCGCGCATAATCGCCTGCGATTGCGCACCAAGGATCACGACCAAAATGATTAGAATGCCGACCAGGTTGGCGACGATGTCCAAGAAAGCATCGTGACCGACCGACACTCCGCTTGCGCGATTTTTTCCGCTCATCGGTTGGCACCCCGCTGCTTTGAATCTGCTTGGCTGTAGCGGCTGCGTTCAATTTGCAACCCGCTACCGATCAACAAATTTTCAAGCTCGTAAAAACGCTGCTCCGCCCCCGCCATCACGTCGACCTTCAAGCGTGGCGACCATCGAGACCCCGGTGCGGTGGCCCCCCAACGGTCGATCCGGTCGCGGACTGCCGTCGCCATCTGGAGCGTCGCGGCGTCCAACCCGTTCTGGAGAATCGGGAAGGTCTGCTCCGCACCGTCCCCCGAACGCGGCACCAGAACCAAACGATCAGGGTGCACCTGAATGCGAATCGAACGAACAATCTCATTACCCCGACCCAGCGAAACGCGACTCGGAAGCGCCCAATCGACTCCTCCACGCTGAACCATTGGCATGGGAATCTGAGGTGATTGTTGATTCGAACGCGGAGACGCACTCGAACTTGTTGATTCAGGTTCGGTGCCCGCTTGCATCCGCTGCGAAGCCTGCTGTTGCGAGTTTTGCCGTTGCCCCTGCGAAGACGTGTTTGTCATCGGTCGGACACCCGATCCGAATGCCCCCGGTTGGTCTTGCGTGAGAGTATTGGGCTGCTGCCCCGGTCGCTCTCGCACCACGTCTTTGCCATGCCC
>JARFQX010000855.1 GCA_029287555.1 Rubripirellula sp.
CAGCAGGACGCTGAAGACGCGCGGCCAATGATCGCGACCTCCGCGCGTATTCAGCTTTGGCGTTCGACCAAACTCGCCCATCACCACGACGAGCGTCTCCTCGAGCATGCCACGTTGATCGAGATCGTCGACCAGTGAGGAAAGCGCCTGATCGAGCGAAGGGACCAAGCCAACCGGTTTGACCGCTCCGGTGTAACCTTCTTTCAACCGCGTGTAGAGGTTCTCGTGGGTGTCCCAACCACGATCATTGACGGTGACAAAAGGGACGCCCCGTTCGACCAACCGCCGCGCCAACAGACAGCACTGCCCGATGCTCTTGCCGCCGTAGCGCTGTCGCACCTGTTGCGGCTCGGCGGACAACTCAAATGCCCGTTTTGCCTCCTCCGATGCGATCAGGTCGTAAGCTCGTTGTAGGTCGGGGTCCGTCACCGGCGCGGGCGATCGGTCCTTTGATCGACTGAAACCATCGAGCGCCTCGACAAATCGTCGTCGGCGATCAAGACGTGTCAGATCGAGACCGCGAAAGAAATCGAGGTCGCGAACCTGGAATTCCGGCTTGCTCGGATCCCCACCGATCGAAAAGGGGCGGTTGCTTGTTGGCAGGTAGCCCTCGCCTGACATCTTCGATCCACCCACGCGAAACGAAGGCACCGCGATGTAGGGAGGCAGCACGCCAGCGGGACGACGCACATGGGACACCACCGCACCGAAGGTCGGATAGTCGAGCACCGGCGTCGGCTTGTAACCGGTCATCAGGTAGTGCGTGCCGAAGTTGTGTTCACCCAGCGGCGAGGTCATGGAACGAATGATCGCCAAACGGTCAAGCATTTGAGCGGTGCGAGGAAGCGATTCGCTGAGTCGAATACCGGGCAACTTCGTTGCAATCGTCGACATCGGACCGCGCACCTCGGCGGGGGCGTCCGGCTTGGGGTCAAACGTCTCCAAATGACTCGGTCCACCGTCGAGCCAAATCAGAATGCACGCCTTGGCCTTGACCGGCGGCATCGCGAGACCTTCAGCCGCAGCAACGCGACCGATCCTCAGGAAGTCTCCGAGCCCCAGTCCCAGCGCGGTCAGTCCACCAATCCTCATCAGGTCCCGTCGAACGAAACCATCGCAGCGAGAAACACCATCGAGCATGAACCGTTTCCTCAACTTGATTTCAATGATTGGTCGTGAACTCGTTGCAGGTCAGTAAGCTCCAAACGAAGTCCTCGAGAACTTCCCTCGTTCCGGAACCATCACCGATCTGTTCCCTCCAAAACGCCGACTCGGCTTCGGATGGATGACGCTGCAGGGCCGTCGTGTAAAACTCGTCGATCACCTGCATCGGCGGCTTGCTTTCGCGCAACAACCTGGACAACCGACTTTGCGGTGCGGCAATACGACGATTCAACAAGTCCCCATTAAACAGATGCAGCTTCAGCGTCAGTCCGCCGGCGCCGCTTCCGGGGGCCGACTCACACGTGTCTTCGCGACTGCAACGCCCCAGGATATCGAGCGATCGCGATTCGGTTTTTGGATCGACCAATGCGACGGCCCGGGTTCCAAGCGGCAAATCACCATAGGTCTCGGGCAATTCCAACACATCGGAAATCGCGTCCGCTAACACTTCGGGCGGCAGCGGTGTGCGAAGAAACCGCGAGTAGAAACGATCGTCACTCTCGTTCCCCTCCACCGCGTCGGCGCTTCGCGCGTAGGCATCACTGCGGGCGATTAAACCAAGGGTATGCCGAAGGTCGTATCCGCTGTCCACAAAATCGTCGGCCAATTGATCGAGCAGCGCCGGATGCGTTGCCGGATTGGTCGCCCGTAGATCGTCGACCGGCTCCACCAGTCCTCGGCCCATCATCGCCTGCCACAAACGATTGACGATGGCCTTGGCAAAGTACGGGTTGTCGCTGTCGATCAACCAGGCTGCCAAGTCCTCGCGCAAGTCCGCGTTCGCCCCCGTTTCGGTACCGAGAACCTGCGTGTCGGCATCGAGAAAACGTTCGCCGGGAATCTTCGGCACGGCGTTCTCGCCCGTTTTGGGATGAATCACAAAGCCTCGTTCGTCCAAAGAAATGGTGCGCCCCGAACGCACGGTGGCAAAGATCGCGGACATGCCGTGGTAATCGTCTTGCGTCCAACGATCGAGAGGATGGTTGTGGCAATTGGCGCATCGAAGTCGTTGTCCCATGAACACCTCGCTGGTCAACTCCGCCTGTTCGCGAGGTCCCCCGACGGTCCGGTAGAAATTCGCCGGTCCGATTTCGTGCGTGTCCCCTTGAGCCGTCAGCACTTCCCGCGCAAGGCGATCGTATCCGACACGTTGCTCGAGCTGCTCTCGCAACCAACGATGATAGGTTGAGGCGCCGAGATCATCGTTGGCTTGCGACTTCAGTCGCAACAATTGGGCGAGCCGCGACGTCCAATATTCGTTGAACGCGTCGGATTCGAGCAACCGATCGATCAGCCGTTCTCGTCGATCGGATCGTTCATGCGCTAAAAAGCCACGTGTCGCCGCGGGCGTCGGCAACCGTCCCGTCAAGTCGAGCGTCACCCGCCTTAAGAACGTGGCATCATCGACCGATGGCGACAGGGGAATGCGCAGTGTGCTCAACCGTTGGATCACTTGCCGATCGATCCATCCCAGCGAATCACTCACCGCCGGACCGGCTGGATGATCACTCAGTGGAACGAGGATTTCGATCGGGGTCACTTCGCCGAGGTAGCGTGCCACCAAAACGTGGCGTCCGCGACGCAGCACGGTCGCCTCACCACTGGTCGCGTCGACCGAAACCGACGACGTATCCTCGGGGGTAAACACGGTCCACCTGGTGACGTCGCGTTGTGAACCGTCGGCGAAATGGGCCGTGGCCGAGAGCTGCACCTGCGGCGATTCCAACGTAACAACGCCCCGCTGCGGAGAAACAGCGAGACGCTGCAAATCGCTCGGCGACGCGTCGCCCCCGTCCTGATGCTCCGACCACCGGGCCCCTTGCTCGATCCAAGCGAGCAATCGATTTGCACCTTCCTCGTCGGCACCGAGTCGCTGTCCGCCACCGTGCTCAATCGTTTCGGTCGCCTTCAAGATCAGCAGACTCTGACCGGGATCCGCCAAGTTGACTCGGCGTCCCTGCAGTTCTCGGACGATCGCTTGAAAGTCGGCTTGCGGATCACCACCGTAGAGGGACAACCGGAACTCACCACGCCCCACCGCCGCACCGTGACACGCGCCGCCGTTGCAGCCCGCCTTGGTCAACACCGGCATGATATCGCGTTGAAAGTCCACCGCCGACGCGTTAGCCGAGACGACCAGGATCAACAGGAACGCGAGACTCGGTCGATTCATCAGGCCTCGTCCTGGTCATTTTCCGGGTCACCATTTTGCGGCGGTGTCGAATCCGCTTCATCGCGCTGACCCCGCGCGGGCTGGGCAAGTTTCGCCTTCCACTGGCGCAGAACCTCTTGGGCCGTTGCGGTGCCGTAGTTTTCGATCTTCCCTGAGTTCACCACGGTGGTAACGATCCTGGCGAGTTCCCGGCGGGCATTCGCGTTCTGGGCAACGTACGCTTCGACTTTTGCCGCGGCGGCACGGACTTGTTCGTCGGACGCCTGTTTGTTGATCACGTCGCGCAGCATCGATGCCAATTGCGGATCCGACGGGCCGCGCTGGCCGCTCGCATTGCGCTGACCGCTCCCATCGCGTTGGCGCATCCGTTGCTGCATCTGTCGGCCGCCTCTCGCGTATCGAGCTTCGAGCTGATCCATCGTCGGAATCTCACCGCCGCCGGTCACCTCCGCGACCGCTTGAAGAATCGCCGGTCCGTCGGACTGCAACTGAGGCTGGACAAGGGCGAAGTTCTTGGTCACCTTGCCGTCATCGCCGACCAGAATCGTCAGGGTAACATTGCGATTGAGGCCGTACGCGCCGGGTCCTTCTTGGCCGTCGGGAGAGACCGTGTAGATCACCTTGTCGGTAAACATACGACGGACATTGGCCGCCCATTTCGTTGTCTCGGTCACATCATCGGTCAGAAACACCACGGCCGTGGTCATGCCCTTCGCACTCCGCTGGGAGGCGAAATTGGTGATGGCGCGCATCAGACCAAAGCCGGGGCGAGTCAGTTCGTGGAAGAAGACCACCAGGACCGGGCCGCCGTCAACTTCCGCTACCAGGTCAAACGATTTCCCTTCCCAATCACCGGTCAGGCCGATCACCTGCAGCGGCGGGAGCGTTTCTCCGGCTTGGGGACCAGAGAAAATGGGATCTTCGGCGTGAGCGATCGAAATCGGCAGCCAAGCCAGCAACGCGATCGAAAGGACTCGGAACATGGGATCTCCTTCGCGGGGTTGGAACATCCATTGTGACAGAAGGCCGGTGGATCCGCCACGAAGGCCGCCAGCCGCCCATCCAACTTTCCTGACCCTGTCCGACTTTCCTGATCCGCTCAAGCGTTTGTCGGCCCTGCGGGCCGAATGTTTGTTCGGGTTACGACCAATTCCTCACGGAACCGGCAATTCATCTGTCGGGCCTTTGGCCCTGAAGGTGGTCTGTCGGGCTACCGGCCCTGAACGCAGTCTGTCGGGCCTCCGCGCCTGACCTAGTCAAGGAACAGGCCCGAAGGGCCGGCAGATCAATTGCCGGGTTCGCCAGGACCCGGGGCTGAATTTTACACCCTCGAGCAAAGGCCCAGCGGGCCGACACAGTATTGGGAAGCGTTACAAAAAGATACCGGAAAACGGCTCAAATCCGCGTCGATCGCTGGCATAGTAGTAGTAGTGGCTCGCCGGGTCCCGGCTCCGACTGATTCCTGGCACCCACTGGGCAGCCTTCCGCCGAACCGCGGGTGTGCCGATCCGGTGCTCCGTTCTCGTGGTTGAGGGATCGACGCGATGGGACTCGTTTCGCGATCCGGGATATTGCCCGCTCCGGAAAGCACTTCCCGCCCAGGGATGGTTCGCCGCAACCGTCCGCCGGACTCCCTCCTTCATGCGTTAATCGATTATGTGGATCAAGTTTGCAATGCTCATCGCCGGGCTGCTGGCCGTTGCCGCCGGCGCCATTCCGTTCCTTTCATCGACGATAGCGAGCGATGAAGACGAGAACCTTATGACTCACACGGTGCGGCGAGGGGATTTGACCGTGACGGTGACCGAGAACGGGATGTTGGAAAGTTCCAACAACGAGGAAATCAAGTGTCTGGTCAAGGGCGGCAGCACGGTTCTCTGGGTGATCGAAACCGGGACGTTTGTTGAACCCGGTGACGAATTGGTTCGACTCGACACGTCACTGATCGAAGACAACATTACGCAGCAGCAGATCAATTACGAGCGAGCGGTTGCCAACCGAATCATTGCGCAAAGCGAGGTCGACGTCGCTCAAACCAACATCGAGGAATACATCAACGGCACGTACCTTGAGGAGCGGAACACGATCGAGAAACAGATCTTCGACGCCGAGCAACTCGTCAAGGAAGCGCAGCTCGCCTACGAATCGGCCGAGCGGATGGCGTCGAAAGGGATGTTTCGCACGCTGCAACTTGAGGGCGAGAAATTCTCCGTTGATTCTGCACGCAAAGATCTGGAGCTCAAGAAGAACCAACTTGAGACCCTCGACAAGTACAAAAAGAAAAAGACAGTCCAGGAGTTGCAAAGCGCGTTGGAGGCGGCCAAAGCACGACTGGCTGCCGAGGATGCATCGCTGAAGCTTGAAAAGGACAGGCTTGATCGCGAACTCGAGCAGTTAGAAAACTGCGTGATTCGGGCCAAGTCCGAAGGAATGGTCATCTTTCCCTCGGCCGCCGAATGGAAGGAGACCCCCGACATCGAAGAAGGTGCGGTCGTGCGCGAGCAGCAAACGTTGTTGATGATCCCCGATCTGGGCAACATGCAGGTCAAGGTAGGCGTGCACGAGTCCAAGGTCGGACGACTGAGTCTTGGGATGCGGGCCGAGGTGGAACTGCAGGACAGCTCGTTGGTGGGCGAGGTTTTCGAAATCGCGGAGGTAACACGCCCGGCGGGTTGGTGGACCGGCAACATGGTCAAGTACGACACCATCATCAAGCTGCCAACACAAAAGGGACTCAAGCCCGGGATGAGTGCCATCGTGGACATCGTGCTGGCTGAGTACAACGACTTGATCAAAGTTCCCGTCGCTGCGATCATCGAGTCACCATCGGGCTTCCTGTGCTGGGTCAAGACCGATCAAGGGATCAAGAAACGCGTCGTTGAGTTGGGGGATACCAACGACGAATTCACGATCGTGACCGCCGGACTTAGCGAAGGGGAGACCGTCGTCCTGAACCCAACCGCCTACCTGGAAGAAGCACAGCTCGAAGCGATGAAGCCGCTGTCCAAGAAGAAGGTCGAGGACGCAGCGGAGGGCGGGCCGGATGCAAAAGCGGGGCAAACCCCAACTTCAACCACTCCGGCTGATCCGGACAAACCGGCGAAGCAGGTGACGAAGCAGACCGCGGGGGCAAAGATCGTCGCCGATCGCGATCGCAATAAAGATGGCGTGTTGAGCGTGGACGAATTCGACGAGAAGGATCGCGAAAACTTCGCCAAGGTAGACACCAACGGCGACGGGAAAGTGAACGCGGGCGAGATCGATGCCGCGTTGAAGGCGGCGGGAGCAAAATGACCAACGCCTTCATGCAAACACTCAGGCTCGGTATCAAGAGCCTGCTGCTGCAGAAGATGCGATCGGCGCTGGCGGCGCTGGGCATCTTCATCGGAACCACCACCGTGATCTGGCTGGTGGCGATGGGAGAAGGTGTCTCGTACAACGCCCAGCAGCAAATCATGGAACTCGGCGCGACGAACATCATCGTTCGCAGCATCGAGCCGCAATCGTCCGACGACAAATCGGAACGGGTCAAGAC
>JARFQX010001043.1 GCA_029287555.1 Rubripirellula sp.
ATCACGGCAGTCTGGTAGCCCGCTTGCTTGAGCAGCGAAGCGATCGTGGCCGTCCCCGGCTCAATCAACGCGGGGCTATTGGGCGGTGCGATTCCGGTTCCCGGTTTGCGAAAGGCGTAGGTTCCGGTCAGAAACGAATACCGAGTCGGGGTGCAGGTCGATGCACTGCAATAACCGCTCGTAAACCGCTGGCCTTCCGCCGCGAGGCGGTCAATGTTGGGGGTCTTGAGTGCTTTGGCGCCGTAACAGGAAACGTCGCCGTACCCGAGGTCGTCGGCCATGATCACAACGATGTTGGGAACAGACCGGTCGGCGGCGAAGGACGACCGCGAAGCTGCTGCGAGGAACGACAGGCAGGCGACGAGCATGCATGCGATCCCGGCCCGAGGCACGGTCTTGATTGGGCAAAACAGCGGCCGAGACATGATGCAATCCTTGGTTCGTGAGGGGCCGAACTAGACGGCCCTTCCGCGATTGCTCGGTCGGTACGCACATTGAGCAGGAAAAGGAGCCGTTCGATGAGACGACATTGTGGGTGGCGCTCTCCGGCAAGTCAATTCGTTCGGTGGTGCGAGCTGAATCGTTACAACTGCGCGGCGTCACGATGCCGGGGCCGCCGAGGATTCCGATGCCGTCACATTTACGGCCGCAACCTCCACGGGGCGGTCGGGAGCATAGCGCCACGGCAAGATGACCCAGAAAGCACTGCCGCGGCCCAGTTCACTTTCGAAATCGACCTCGCCACCGAGCAGTTTCGCCAACTCCTTGACGATCGACAAACCAAGACCGGTCCCGGCGAATTCGCGGGTCAATCCTTCGCCGTCAAGCACTTTTCGGCTCTGCCGAAACTTCTGGAAGATGATCGATTGATCCTCCTCAGCGATGCCAACGCCGGTATCGCGAACGAGCAATTGGAACTTTCCGTTTCGCAGGTCCGAAACACGTACCGAGATCATGCCGCCTTCCGGCGTGAACTTGATCGCGTTGCTTAACAGGTTGTTTAGAATCTGGCCTAGTTTGTTCGGATCCTGGTGCGCGCGAGGCAAGTCTTCGGGCAGATCCACCGAAAGTGAAATATTCTTGTCTTCCGACAGACTCTGGATCATGTCGCACTGGGCCGAAACCAGTCTGGCGAGATCAAACTCGCTGCACTTGATTTCCATCTTGCCCGCTTCGACTTTGGCGAGGTCGAGAATGTCGTTGATCATCTCCAGCAGCAGCCGTCCGCTCTTTTGAATGTTCGATGCATATCGCCGTTGTTTGTCGTTCAGCGATTCGATGCCCTGCAAGACTTCAGAAAAGCCGATGATGCTGTTGAGGGGCGTGCGAAGTTCGTGACTCATGTTGGCAAGGAAGTCGCTCTTGAGCCGATTGGCCTCATAGAGCTGCAGGTTCAATTGCGCAAGCTGATCGACTCGAGCGTCGAGTTCCTCGTTGACCTCTTGGATCTGCGCTTGGGTCTCCGTCAGGTGTCGAAGCATCCGATTGAAAGCGTCGGCTAGCTCGCGGAATTCGTCTTCGGTTTCAATTGCCGCGCGTAGGTTGGTGTTGCCGTGCGTGATCGCGTCGCTGACGTCGCGCAGGTGATACATCGGGTACAGAACCAGGTAGCGGACAATCGCGTGCAGCACGAACAGGGTGACCGCCACAATCAGCATACCGAGCGCGACCACAATCGCACGGATCGCCGTCGTCTGGTCATGCGTTTGCTTGTAAGGCATCGTGACCTTGAAAACCCGAAACGGAAATTGATCGGCGAGCCGTTTGGGGTCTTCGTTCGAATCGATGCTCAGGGTCCCCATCGGCGCGTGACAGGTGATGCATTCGAACGTAAAGAAGATCGGCGTGTAGTAGATGTAACGACCGTTAACCGGGCCCTCTTCTGAATAGAGCGGCGACGCCAGGCTTGGGCCGATCTGACTCATCGGCTCGTCTTCGCCGAGTTCGAGTGGTCGCGAGACGTCGGGCCGATCCACCTCAATCCGAGTCGCCAAGCGGCGGCGATAGTCCTGCTCCAACTTCTGCAGCAACGCTTCCTCAGAAGGATCGGTTGGCGGCCGCGAGGGTAATTTGTCGTAGCGGATCGGATCTCGCAGGGCGAGAATCTCGTACTCGGTGCGAATGTCAAGGTTGTCATCGAGCAATGCATCGCGAAGACCACCCAAGGTCGCCCGCTTGCTCTCGATCTCGTCGGCCGATTGCCCGATCGACCAGGTCGCGTCGGCGTGGATTCGCAAGACCTCCGCGGCGCTGAAGTCCCGGGCACGCGTGCGGGTCGTGTTCTTGACCAGCTCGCGGCCGAGCTTTTCGACGACCAGGAACGCGCCGAACATCAAGACCATCAGCGCTGAACCAAAAAAGAGCAGACACTTCCGCTCGAGGCTCATCGATGCAAACAGGCCTTGTAGAAGCCGGAACATGACAGGTTCAAAGGAAAGGCAATCGGTTGGTGGGATGTCCGCGGCCGCTTCAGCCCCAACTCGGGTAGGGTGTCAGCCCCGATCCAGGTTTCACCCCAGCCGCGGTCCACCAACCTCGACGGGTACGGGCCTTTGACGGGTACCGGCCTTCGACGGGTACCGGCCTTCGACCAGATCCCTATCCACGGACAACGTTAATTCGGTCAATTCGGCCCAACCGCGAGTCCGACCGACCGACCAACGACTGTCAGGCAGGCCCGATCAAGCTCGCAAATCCGGCGGCAGGACCGCAATTGGAGTTTGACTGATTTCGTCCCCTCGGGGCACCCGAGTTTTTGGCCGAACGACCTGCAGAACCGTCAGTCACCCCGCAGATCCCTCAGTTTAGCCAGTTTTCGCTTCTTGCCGGCCGATTTTCGGACAACTAGCATAGAAGGCTTACTTCAAGACGTCGCGATGATTTTCTAGCTCGCTTCGCGTTCCCGCGGCCCGGTTTGGGTTCGTTTCGCCACTCCATCAAAACTCGCAACCGATCCACAGCGGCGCTGTGGAGGAGTCTATTCATCATGAAGCGTAAGGTCAGACGGATTTTTCAGTGGAGCCTCGTTGTTACCTTGACCACCGTCATGGGAGCGACCCCGGTGACGGCCTGCTGGTTTCGAAATGCTTGCAGGCCCAAGCAGGTCGTCTGTTGCCCTCCACCGCCATGTCCGACCGCCTGTGTTCCCGTTTGTCCGCCCGCACCGGAGTGCTGCAACGGCCCAACGATTCATGGCGGGATCATTTCGGGTGAGGTGGTTTATGATGGAATGATCGAAGGTGAAGTCATCTACGGCGAGCCGATGCCGGGCGAGGTGATTCTCGAAGAAAGGGTGATCGGACCGGTCGAGTCGCCTTCGGATGTGGAGGTGACTGAACCGGAGTCGACCGCGGAGGAGGCTGCTTCCGAACCGGCACCCGAGGAACCGGAGAGCGAACCGGCCGAAGAGCCCGCGGCCGAAGAGCCGGCCGAGCCAATGCCGGCCGAGCCCGCCGAGGATCCTTTCCCCCGCGCGGCTGACCCCGCGGACGAAGCACTGCCGGCCGAGCCGCCGACACCCTTCGAGCCCCCAGCCGAAGAACCCGCACCGGCGGATGATCTTTTTGGGGCTCCCCCGGCCGAGCCTCAACCGCCAGCCGAAGCTCCAGCCGATGACCTCTTCGGCGCGCCGCCGGCCGAGGAGCCAGCACCTGCGCCGGCTGACGATCTGTTCGGTGACGCCCCGGCGGCGGAAGCCCCCGCCGAACCGGCTGCCTCCGACGATCTCTTTGGCGAACCTGCGGCACCGGCCGAAGCCCCCGCACCGGCCGACGATCTGTTCGGCACGCCACCGGCCGAGGAGCCGGCTCCGGTCCCAGCGGACGATCTGTTTGGGGATGCTCCGGCGGCCGATGCACCCGCGGACGTCGCTCCCGCCGATGATCTGTTCGGCGATCCTGCCGTTCCGGCCGAAGCCCCCGCGCCGGCCGATGACTTGTTCGGCGAGCCGATGCCCGAAGCAGGCGCCCCAGCTCCAGCTGACGATCTGTTCGGCGATCCAGCCCCGGCGGCTGACGCTCCTGCCGACGTCGACGACCTGTTTGGTGATCCCACCGACGCTGCAGCCGAGCCTGCCGCGGCGGATGACCTATTCGGCGATCCTGCAGCCGAACCGGCCGCTCCTGCCGACGACATCGATGACTTGTTTGGCGATCCCACCGGGGCCAACGACTCGGCCCCTGAAGCGGAAGAGGCTCTCGACGACTTGTTCGGGGCCCCCAGCGATGCAGCCGGTTCGAGTGAGGATGACAGCCTTGATGACTTGTTCGGAGCCAAGACGATTCCCGCCGAAGCAGCACCCTCGGACGCGGTTGTACAAGTGGTCGACGCGGAGGTTTCGTCCGTCCGTTCCCTCGACAGCACGCCCTATCGTGTTTGGATCGACAACACCGGAAGGTATAGCACCGAGGGTCGTTTGATCAAAATCACGGAGGAGTACGTGCGTTTGCTAAAACGAAATGGTCGCACGTGCACCGTTCCCCACGACCGATTGGGCGAGGCCGACGCGGCTTACGTCGAGGCGATTGCCGAAGAGCTGGCGAAGTCCCGATTGGCGCTCTTGTCGCAGAACTAAACCGAGGATGGCCCAAGTGCGAGATTGAAGTTTGAGGCGGTTCGGCCGCTTCAAACTTCGATCGCCTTGCCACCGGACTCGGGTCCTTACCCAAGGATCAGGCGACGAGGTAAAGGCCGTGACTTGGAAGTTGGCGATGTCTGGCGATCCCGACATCGCTTCCGCCTTTTGAAGTTGCGTTTTCTTCGTAACCCGACGCGTGAGGGCTTGTTGATGTAATCGAAACCCGACGCGTCAGCGAGGAACGGACCGCCGTTAATCGCCAGTAAGGGCTTCCCCGCTGACGCGTCGGGTTACGATCGGTATTAAATCCACAGGCACTCACGCGTCGCGGCTCACTTAAATCAACAAGCCGTCACGCGTCGCGGCTCACTTAAGTCAACAAACCGTCACGCGTCGGGTTTCGATTACATCAACAAGCCGTGACGCGTCGGGTTACGATTTTCCAATGGCTCGACCGAAGGCGCAACTTCAACGCTTCTGCCCCCGCACGTTGCCCTTCTCACTTCCCTGCCACTTCTCTTGGTGGAAGAATGGAATGCAGCTCCATTTCTTTGCGGCACCCACAAATCGCTGGATGAATTGTCCGCCATGTTTGATCAACCACGCGTTCGTCTGATGCACTACGACGCTCGCTGGCGGCAGGAATTCCAGCAGACTCGCAGCAGTATTCTGTTCAGCTGTGATGGTTGGGTTTCCGCGGTCGAGCATATCGGCAGTACGGCGGTGTCGGGCCTGATTTCGCGCCCCACCATCGATGTGGTGGTGGGAGTCGAAGACACGCAGGCGCTCGACGAGGCAACCCCGCGGATCGAGGGGTTGAATTATCGCCGGATCGATGCGCCAGCGTGGGCGAAGAACGCCACCGCATTGGTCAAGCCGAGGCATTCGGTGGCCACGCAACCCGATCCCACCCATAGCGTCCTGTTGACGGTGACGGGATCGGAAACCTGGAGAAAGGTGTTGCGGATGCGAGATTACCTTCGCGAACACCCCGAAACAGCGATTCGCTTCGAAGAAGCCAAGGTGGCTCATTGGCGAAGCGGCGAAGGTGATTTTGAGAATTATCAGGCAGCGAAGGCGCTGTTTTTTTCTCACCTCGAAGACCAGATCGATGCGTCCGAGGACGGTTAGTCTTTGGCCCGCGCGGAGATGATTGCGGTGCCGATTTTCGGCGTCCGGGATATACTTGATTGTTATCTTCCATGACGAGCGTGAGAATTGCTTCTCGCGGGCTCGTCACCTCCGGGACCTGTTTTTCTTTTCACTCGCTGGACTAGCTCGTCGATGCCTCGGAGCCGTCTGGGACCACTCGCAATCGAATCGAAACTTGGTGACCATCCGTCACAAAGTACGGTATGGCGTGCGATTCACGTTCCCTTGCAACGCGCCGTTGCGGTCCGGATCTACTCATCGCCGTTCGGCGGCACGCCAGAGGCCCGAGCGGAGTTCGCGCGTGAATGGGAGCACCTCAAGCAGATCGTCCATCCGGCGATCGTTCGTTGTTATGGAGGTGGGTTCGAGGAGTCCGATGCTTACTTGGCCCACGAGTTGATTGAAGGGGAAACCCTCGCCGCACAGTTGGAGCGGCGGACTCGTCTTCCCTGGGAGTCCGTGCTCGATTTTGCTGAGCCGATGGCCGATGCGCTCAAGTATCTGCATGCTCACGAAATTTCGTACGGCTGCATGCGTCCCGAGAAGATCTTGATCGCTGGTTTGAGTCCGGTGTTGGTCGATGTCCGGACGAACCGGCGCTCGCCTTATCGCAGCACTCGTCCGCCGACCGCTCAGGAAATGGCACTGATGCCGCCCGAGTTGTTTGATGATCCGCTCGCCGCCACGCCGCGGTCCGACCTTTACTGTCTCGGTGCCACGCTGTACCTGGCCTTGACGGGCAGACCGCCAGTCGACGGCGAGACGATCGATGAGGTGAGGGCGAACGTGCTGTGTACCAAGCCGGCAGCGCCCGGGTCGATTGTGCTGGAATGTCCGGTTTGGCTGGACAAGCTGTTGTTGCAATTGTTGGAGAAAGAACCTTCGGCCCGTCCGCCAAGTGCCGAGGCTGTGACGCTGGCGTTGGCCGAGGTGCGGCGCCGGGCGATGTCCCGCGCGGGAGTCGCCGAGCATGTCTCGTCCGGATTCAGCCCACTTAACGTCACCGACCAAAAGCAGCGGGACGAGGCAAGACTCCTGCTCGGTCAG
>JARFQX010000899.1 GCA_029287555.1 Rubripirellula sp.
GTTGTTTATTGTCGATCCGAGTCGCTAACCCTGACCGGGACAGGAACACGTCTTTCTGCACGCTTGGCGAGTACATTTGTCACGATTCCAACCAAAAGACATACCACGGCGTAAGCGATTGGCAGGCTTGCGTAGGAGGCATCCTTGGGATTGAGCATCATAAGCAAGAAGACAGCACTGCTCATGAATGCGGTCAGAGAGATACCGAGATAAAACAAATATTTTGCGTCATTCATGATTAACTCCGTTGAGAAAGAAAGCGGATGGGAAGAATTTGATTGTTGTTTGCTAACAAGTCCCAAGCGTTTCTTGCCGTCTTCGGCAACACCGTCCGCCCACGCTTTGAACGCGCACGAGACGAAGCGGAACCTGGGAGTGACGATTCGACCCTGCAAGACTCGGTAGTCGCGTCGACGAATCTGGGTGCCGATTTCTCGATACACGGCGGAGGCCACACGAATAGCGGGGCGAATCGCGGATGGCAGGTAGATGATGCCTTCGATTCCGATCTCGTAATACTCCTCCGCGAGATCGAGAATCCTGCGCACGGCGGCACGAACTTCCGTTTGCGACGACCCATCGACGCCAAGGGGCAACCAATTTTGGGGCAGATAGCATCTTCCACGCTGCCAGTCCTCACGGACGTCGCGGGCGATGTTCGTCAGCTGCATCGCAATTCCGAGCGACTTGGCGTGCCGCAGTGCACGACCATCGGTCACACCGAAGACTCTGCACATCATCAAGCCAACGACGCCCGCAGCATGGTAGCAGTAGCGAAGCAACGCCTTCTCGGTTTCAAGCTGGCCAAGATCTACGTCCATCTCCATGCCGTCAAGCAGGCCCAGAGGGTAGCCTTGATCGATGTCGTATTTTTCGACCAACTCGGCAAGCCATGCCGAAGACGGATGCACGGTAGGCTCGTTGCGGTAAATCCGATGGACATCTTCGCGGAGGACTGAGAGTCGTTCGTTGGCCTCATCCGCTCTTTCGCAAGAATCGACAGCGTCATCGCACCGTCGACACCAAGCATAGAGCTTCTGTACATCGTCCCTCACCGTTGCTGGCAGCAAGCAGGATGCAAACGTGAACGAACGGCTGTTCTGGCGAATCACCTCGCTGTCATCGACAGGAACGTGATCGAAGGCTGCGGCGGTGGTGCTAGTCTCGGTTGTGCCTTCCTTCAACATGCCGGCACTCCAAAGTCCTGAGCCACCAACCCACACGTTGCTTTCGCGGTATTGATCACGCCGGGCACTCCTGCACCTGGATGAGTGCCGCCGCCAACGATGTAGAGTCCTGGGATTTTGTCTGCCCGATTGTGCGGTCGGAAATAGGCGCTCTGCGTCAACTTGGGAGCAACCGAAAACGCAGAGCCGTGATAAGCGTTCAACTCGTCGCGAAAATTGTTCGGTGTAAAGTGTCTTCGCGTCACAATCGACTCTCTTAGACCGGGCAAATGTTGTTCAAGCGACTCAAGAATTGCATCACCATAACTCTGTGCAACGGACTCCCAGTGAACGGCTGCTCGACCCAAGTGCGGAACCGGGCTGAGAACGTAGAACGCCTCGCATCCATCCGGTGCGAGCGATGGGTCCGTCACGGTGGGGGCGTGTAGGTAGAGGCTAAAGTCCTCCGGCAAACGACTTCCCTTGAAAATGTCGTTGAGCAAACCTTTGAATCGAGGTCCAAAAAGAATGGTGTGGTGGGCGAGATTCTCGTAGCGGTGTCTGGTGCCAAAGTACATGACAAACAACGACATCGACCACTCCATCTTCTCCAATCGTCGAGTTGTCGTTTTCGCCGCTTCCACCCTCTGATAGAGCTTGGAGTAGGTGTGATGAACATCCGCATTTGAGACGACCAGATCGAAAGGCTCCGCGATTTTGTAGTCGGTCGTGACCAGGTGCTTCGTTTGCTGCTGGTGGCCGACAACGTCGATCGATCGGACAGGTGTGTCGAGGCGCATTTCACCGCCAAGGTCCTGAAACAGATTGACCAGTCCACCAACCAACGCACCGGTGCCTCCACGTGGGAAGAACACTCCCCATTGGCGTTCGATCCAGTGAATCAGCGTGTAAATGGCGCTGGTGTCGTAGGGGTTACCACCGACCAACAGCGGATGAAAGCTGAAAGCCTGTCTCAGATGTTCATCTTTGATGAATCTCGAAACGGTGGAATAGACGCTGCGATCGGCACGCAGCTGAGCGAGCTGTGGGGCAACGCGTACCATGTCGCTGAATCGGAGGAACGGAACGGCTCCCAATTCTTCGTATCCCCGATGAAAAACGCGTTTTGAGTATTCAGCGAAACGACGATACCCGCTAACGTCGCTTGGATTCAGCTTTTTAATCTGTTGAATCAGCCCAGCTTCGTCGGAGACATAGTCAAACGACGCACCATCATGCCATTGCAAACGATACATCGGATTAACCGGCATCAACTCGACATAATCGTCCATCGATCGCCCGGCCAACTCGAACAGTTCTTCGATGCAATGGGGTGCTGTGATGACGGTGGGGCCGGCGTCGAAAGTGAATCCAGCGTCGTTGTAGACGTAAGCGCGTCCGCCCGGTTTGTCGCGGGCCTCGAAACAAGTCGTCTCGAAACCCATTGCCTGCAGTCGGATCGCAGCTGCGAGCCCGCCAAAGCCGCTTCCCGCACCGTGACAAAAACTGCTCCGCAGGATTGTTCAGGGCCTCGTCCCAAAGTCGTTGCGGCACGGTTGGTTTCGCGTCGCACGACTTTGGATCTGGAAGTCTGAACGGCATCGGTAAGACGCCCGACTCTTCGCGAATAACTTGGAACTGGCTGAGCCCGTGCCATCGCAGATATGCCTTCACTCGATCGTGGCATTCCTGTCGATCGCAATCAGGCGTATTTGAAAAGCGCGTGTCTTCGACAAGAATCCGTCGCGATGAAAACGGGAGTGTGTACAGGAACCGAAACCCGTCGCTCTGATCGACAACGCTTTCCATGATGACCGGTACCTCGAACGGCCAGTCGTCTTCAAGCTCTAACTCAAAACCATGAAACTTTTGGTATCCGCAACCTGCAAACTGAATCTCTTCAGCGCCCGGCCCCCGGCAATCGATCACCAATCGTCCTCGAATCAGCTGCCCGCATCGAGTGAGAACCGTTTCCTCGCTGACATTGATAACGTCTGTGTTTGTCATCAATTGCCAGTTTGAGCCTGGCTCAGCAACTTGGGTTTCTGCGAGTTTCAAACCGCCATGACCGTCAACCTCCCACTGGTGGGAGGGTCGGACGCGGTAGCGGGCGTGGTGGAGGCTCGCCTGGCCGAAACGACCGAGTTCCTCACCCTCGGTAGAGCGGAATAGATTGCTCACGACCCGCTCAAAATGACTCGAAGGAATCGAAGCATACGGCAAGCCGACGTGCCGTCGAAACTTGCCGAGACGTACGTCGTAGCCGGACCATCGATACTTGATGAGTGGTTCAATCCATGTGCGGCAAGCGTCCGGCACGTCACCCGGATGGAAGGACCAAGTGTGATTGCCACCGATGCATTGGTCGCGCTCGATCAAGGCCACGCGAGCATCTGGGTGATGATGCTTGAGCGCTGATGCCAAGAGACCGCTTTGTAAACCGCCACCTACTAGCACGAAGTCAAAATCAGATGTGTCGTAACTGGAATTCATGACGTCGCCTCCACGATCTCGAGCGATTCGCTGCCGCCACAAGCTGGCTTCATCACGACCTCGGTGATCGGCCCATGAAGCAGGAGGTGAGGAACTGCCATCGCGGAAAGAGCAACGAATACTGTGCGACTCGTTGCCTCCGAAACTCCTTGCCCCGATGACCAGAACCACATGCCAATTCCAGCCAAACCGATTGCCCCCAAAGACAGAGGCGCCGTGGCCGAGGCTAGCTGCAATGGGCTCATGCCATGGTCTTTTGCAAGACGCGCGAGACCCCGGATCGAATGCCATCCGCAAAAATAGATACCGAAAGATATCAAAACGTCCGTCAATGCGAACAGCAGAGAAAAGCTGGTGTTCCTGAACGCTCGCGAGAGATTTCCTCTTATCGCGTCCCGTGCAATGACGAGGGCGGCAACCGGAACGAACACGCAGGCCATGGCTTGCGACGTCTGGATGATGACCGGAATCAATACAGATAAGCCCGGTGGAACAATGGATTGAAGGATCGATCCAACTCCCTCTGCTTGAGTCAGCATCGGAATCCATATAACCAATCCGCCGATGGCTATCGCACAAATGCTGTCAGCGAGCTTTGAGTGAAATCGACTTCGGTCGTCCTCAAACCCAAAATGCCACGCCGATAGCACAAAGAAGATCACCGCGGTCGCCAAAGGTAAAGTGCACCAGCCC
>JARFQX010000908.1 GCA_029287555.1 Rubripirellula sp.
CACCGACCCGACAACCGGTTCAAGATCGGATGTCGCGCCGGCAACCGGTTGTGCCTTCGGGATTCGCGGATCCAAGACGGCTTCGATGGGAATTGCGGCGGGAGACTTTGATCACAGCGGAACCATCGACCTGCACATCACCAACTACCAGGACCGCAACGCCAGTTTGTTTTTGAACCTGGGCGAGGCTTTCATCGAACGCAACGTGCAATACGGTCTTGCCGCCGATAGTCAGGCGGTATTGGGTTTCGGGACGCAATCGATCGACTATGACAATGACGGCAACCGCGACCTGGTGGTCACCAATGGTCACATCGAACAGTCGCTCTCGATCCAGGCGCCGTTTGAGCAGCCGCCACAACTGTTCCGAAATCTTGGCGGCCGTTTCCAGCGTGTCACCGTTGATGACCCGTCGGGATACTGGAGCTCCAATCATCTGGGACGCGGCCTGGCCCGCGTCGACTTCAATCGTGATGGAAGAAGCGACTATGTGGTCACGCACCTGGGCGAGCGGTCGGCGCTGCTGTTGAATCAAACCGAAACCGACCATCATTGGCTTCAGCTTCAACTGGTCGGCGTGCTCAGCGAACGTGACGCGATTGGTGCGAAAGTCACCGTTCGCTGCGGCCAGCAAGAGGCGACCGAATGGGTAATCGCAGGCGACGGCTATTTTTGCCGCAACGAGTCCATCGTTTCATTCGGCTTAGGCGATGCTCGCGAGGTGGACGAGATCTTGATCCGTTGGCCAGCGGGCAACGAACAAAGAATCGAAACGGTCGCTGCCGACAGGCGGCTGTTGATCGTCGAGGACCAGTTGGACGCATTCGAACTGGGGGATTAGAGTATCTTCACTATTTGCGTAGCCACAACAAAGCAAATGGCAAAAGGATGACACGCGCCCGTCTTTTTGCCTCCCCATCATGTTGCCAACTTCCACCGTCAACGCGCGTCAGAATTTCACCGTCTGGAACGCCGTCGGATCACCTTGGACGATGACGTACTCCGCGTTGGCGTCCAGGGTTCCGAGTTGATCGACCGAACCGTCTTGCCACGTTACGGTGACGTCTTCAATTTGGCTCGCGCGGCCCAATCCGGCCCGCAGAATCGGCTCGTTGCTGCACATAAAGCCGTTTCCCGACAGACGCCACAGCGTCCTTTGTCGACCATCGGCGTCGAATCGGACCACGGCACCAACGGCATCCCTGGCCACGCCAGTGCCGACTAACCGGAAGGCGACTCGGTTGTTTTCGTCGCTCCCGCGATTGATCAATAGCCTTACCTGTTCCTGGCTATGGGTGATCATTGCGTCGCTGCGGCCGTCACCATTAGCATCGATGGTCCAGAGCGCCCGTCCGACGTGCAACGTGCGGAAGTAATCGCCCCAAGCGTCGTCATCAAGCAGCTGGAATTTTCCGTTGCCGCCCCGGCGATAGAGCTGGAATGGCTGTTCATAGGACAGCGAGTCATCCTCGAAGTCGCCGATATGACCGTTGGTGACGAGTAACTCGTCGATCCCGTCATCATCCAGATCGATGGCTTCGGAACCGAATCCAACCACCGGCAATGACGGTTCGATCAAACCCAGTTTGCCTGACACGTCTCTCCAAAATCCCGGCGTGATCTGTTCATACAGAATGTTGTATTCCCTGCCGAAGCCTGTCACGTAGATATCCAAGTCGCCATCGCCATCAAGGTCACCGCTGGCAATCCCCATCGATGCCTGTGTCAACGTGCGGGCATCGACTGCGACACCACGCACCGCCGCACTTTCGGTCATTCGTTCGCCACCATCATCGCCATGTGTGTAGAACTCGTTGGCGGACATGTCGTTGACGATCAAAACTCCCATCTCGCCGACGACCAGCGATCCGGCAAGAATCCCCAAACCGCGACCTGGCGAGACTCGGGGCGTCCAGCGCGAAGTCACGTCGACTAGCCGACCATCGCCACGGCCGGCGAAGAACCGGTCACTCATGGCGGGAAACTTCAATGGGTGACAGGGCCCGAGAACTCCTTCGGAGTCCGGACAAGCTTTGTCCAGATTCTCAACTGTCTTACAGTAATTCGTAGTGATCAGATCAGCGATCGAGTCCCCGTTGACATCTACAAATGCGCCACACGTCGTCCACTCTTGTGCCGCTTCGTCATCAACCAGTGCGCTGCAATCGGTGAACGTCCCATCACCGTTGTTGCAAAGCAGCCGATTCTTGCCAAGGTTGGCGAAAAACAGATCTGGAAAACCATCCTCGTTAAAGTCGCCAACGCCAACGCCTTGGCCAAAGCCTTGATCACCGACCCCCGCCCGCTCGGTGACGCGCACAAATCGATCGCCGATGTTACGCATCAGTTCGTTGGGATGGGAGTCCATTTTTAGCATCGTGCCACCGGCTCCCATTACCAGAGCGTCCCCGCGTCCATCCAGGTCGTGGTCGATCGTTCCCCCACCCACGCCGGTCGATCGAATCAGCGGCCCCAAACTCGCGTCGGTGGGATTGTTCTCGGCACCAATCGACCGCAGACCCCACTGCTCACTCTCCTCAACGATTCGAATGTGATCAGCCGATACGATTCTGGGCACAACGGCAGTTCGCCCCGGTGTCGCTGCGGGTGCCGAGGTGATCGCCGGCTTCGCAAATCGGGATAGGTCGATTGTCAGTGCCGGGTGTCCCTGTTGCGAAATCCAACTGGCATCTTCTTTTAGCTTGCCAATGATGTCCTGACGCACAGTCGGCAACTCAATCGATGGGTCGTCTTTCAACGTGGTTGCGGCGGCGGCCCAAGCTTCGGCTTCCCAGTTGCGGCCGAGGTCGGACAGTTTTTTGGCAACCTCAGTAGCGTAACGCTGACTGGTTCGGTTGCTCGCCCCGAAACCGTGAAACTGTTTGCGCAATTCCAACAGGTCAGTAATTCGCTGATCGATGTCAGCGACTTGTTCGTCGGATACTTCGTTTGCAGCTTCCCGGTCCGAGCTGCGAAGTTGCCGAATCGCAAGTGCCAGCCGCGACCAAGCTAAGCTCTCATTCGGATCGCGGCGCGTTGCCTCCCAATAGGCTCTGGCGGCCTCGGCATGTCGATCTCGCTCAGCGGCCCAGTCGCCGAGCGTCAGCCAGTAATCTGCGTGCTCTTCGCTTTTGGCGGGCGCCGCAGCGAACCAGGCATCCAGTTCGTTCATCCGCTGCCCGGCGACGAGAACCTGGCCAAGTAAGGCGTGTGCGGGTGCGAATTGAGGATGATGATCCAGGATCTCCTCGAGAACACGTTTCGCTTCAGCCGCCTTCCGATAATCGTTCAAATACCGAGCCTCGCCCAATCTTACTCGGTGATCATCGGGATTTCGCGACAACATGTGTTCCGATGTTTTTGCCGAGAATCGGCGACTTGATAACTCGGTGACAGCGCTCAACAAAGGAAAATCGAAATTTCGATCGCGTATCAGTGTCTGCAAATGCGGCTTGATCAACTCGTTCCGTTGAACCTCACCTAATAGGCCGACCAGCGTACGGCGATGTTCGTGGTCCTTCGGATGCGCAGCCAAAGTCTTCTCTAGCAACTCGATCGCTTCGTAAAGCTCGCCAACATCGATCAACGCCTGGACCGCAAAATCGACGCGGGCTGGCGGCTGATAGTCTGCAACCGACGCGGCATCGACCATCAGATGGGCCGCTTCCCGCTTGCGATCGCACATGGCAGCCACCTTGGCCGCATCGGTAATCACTTCGGGGTCATCGGGGAATGCGACCAGTGCCTGTCGTGAATGGACAAGTGCTTGCTTCCAGTTTCTCGCCGCCATCGCCTCTCGCATCAGCTGCAACGCGTTGGGCGGCGACGGTGCGACCGGTGCAGGCTTGCTGGACCGATTACATCCTGCAAAACAGGCAATAAGGCAGAGACCGAGACAACCGGTCACCAGTGCCCGACACAACCCACCCCCCCTGCAAAGGGGTCGCTCGACAAGATAAGACATTGGCCAAAAAAAGAACATTAAATCGTACGGACGGCGTCTATGAACGGACTATTCTGTTAAGATTACGGGCCGTCAAGCGACAACAGAATGGTCTTTTTCGATTCCTGTTGTCATATATTTTACTGGTGTTTTCTTTCCCCTTCTCTTCCTTTTCCGGAGGTCTCTATGTCGAAGCACCTCGTGCGTCGGACAAGTGGTTTCACGTTAGTCGAACTACTTGTCGTCATTGCCATCATTGGTGTTCTTGTTGGCCTGCTGTTGCCGGCCGTTCAGGCGGCCCGCGAAGCCGCTCGCCGAATGAGTTGTAGTAATAACTTTAAGCAGATTGGTTTGGCCATCCACAACTACCACTCGGCCTACAAGCAATTGCCTACACACGGTGCGGGCGCGTCACCGACCGATATTCCCAATGGAACCGATTGGTGGCGTGACAGCGAGTGCTCGAGCATGGAAGCACTCAGTATGCTCGTCGGGATTACGCCGTTCATGGAGCAGCAAGCTCTTTGGGAGTCGATCAGCAACCCGAGCACAGAATTTATTGGCAGCCAAGGTCCGCCCCAAGGTCGAGGTCAGCACTCTTGGTGTAACGCGAATGTTCATGGACCAAACCAGGCGTGGCCAGCGATGGGCCCGAGCCCGCGTAGTCGCTGGAACTACATACCTTGGATGACGGACATTCCAACTTTGCGTTGTCCCAGCGACCCCGGTATCGGAGCTCCCGGGAAGGGCCGGACCAACTATGGGGCCTCCATGGGTGATTCGTGTAACCCGGTTGGCAAAGCGAGCAGGTTTAAGAAGGCGACCTTGGCTCAGGCCAATAACTGGGACGCTGAGTGGTGCGGCGCGGTCGATCGTGGCATGTTCGGTCTGCAGCGCGAATCAAAGTTCCGTGATGTGCTGGACGGGCTTTCCAACACGATTTGCATGATGGAAATCGCAACGGACTTGGGGGACCGGGACATCCGTACCACCGGCACCGGTAACATGGGCGGTGGCTGGGGTGGCGTTGGAAGCCGCGGCGCCCAGTTCAGCCCGAATTGGTGTCAGGACCAAGGCATGATCAGTGCCGAAGAGCCAAGCTTCTGGTGTGATCAAGGCGAAGCAAACTGCACCCCGCCGACTCGTGAGTTCAGTGGGGAACCCGCCCGAGGCATGATGTGGTCATCGGTCCAGCACCTGTCCACCGCGGTGTACACGATCCTGCCTCCCAACCGCGAATTGTGCGGTAATGACTGGCACGACGAACCGGGGGCCTGGGGAGCCTCCAGCCGCCACCAAGGCGGAGCCCACGTCTTGATGGGGGACGGCGCCGTAGTGTTCATTACCGACTCAATTGAAGCGGGCGACTCGAACGCTGGGATGGTTTGGTTGAATGGCAGAAACGCCGGCCCACCATCCAACGTTCCAGGATCCGAAAGCCCCTACGGGCTTTGGGGCGCACTTGGTACACGTGCCAACTCTGAAACGATCGAAGAACAACTCAACCAGTAACACCTGTCTCTTATACACATCTCCGAGCCCAC
>JARFQX010000968.1 GCA_029287555.1 Rubripirellula sp.
CACGCCTCACCGACGAGCAGCGAGACTACGTTCAACTGGTTCGCGAATCATCCGATGCGTTACTTCGGTTGCTCAACGACATTCTCGACTTCTCCAAAATCGAAGCTCGGAAATTGGAGCTCGAGTCGATCCCTTTCTCCATTCGCGACGTTGTGGAGAAGACGGGCCGGACGCTTGGACTTCGCGCTGCCGAGAAGAATCTCGAAGTCGCCTGTCGTGTCGCGCCCGACGTCCCCGATCGATTGCTTGGCGACCCAGGACGACTGCGGCAAGTCATGATCAACCTGATCGGAAACGCGATCAAGTTCACCGATGAGGGGGAGATTGTGGTCGATGTTCGTTTGGGCGAGCCGCAAGGCGATGATTGGCCGCCAGGATCTTTGCCGGTTCGATTCAGCGTCCACGATACGGGAATCGGGATTCCGGAGGGCAAGCAGGCGGCGATTCTCGATGCCTTCACGCAGGCGGACGCATCCACCACGCGGCGCTTCGGGGGTTCCGGCCTGGGGTTGGCGATATCGAGGCAACTCGTGGAGTTGATGCACGGTCAATTGCAACTGCAAAGCCGTGTCGGATACGGAACCACGTTCTACTTCACCGCGGCATTGCGTCAAGCTTCGGAAGCCGACGAGGATCAAGAAAAGGATCTTTCCGACCTCGAGCATCTTCCGGTCTTGGTGGTCGACGATAATTCGACCAACCGAAGGATTCTCAAAGAGATCCTCTCGAATTGGGAGTTTGATCCGGAGTTGGCCGAGAGCGGTGCGTCGGCTTTGCGGGTGATCGAGGCGGCGCGACGCAGCGGCAAGACCTTCGCCCTGGCCATCCTTGATTGCATGATGCCCGAGATGGATGGTTTTGAGTTGGCGACAAGGATTCGCGAGTGCTACAGCGAAGATCAAACGAAGCTGATCATTCTGTCGTCGGCCACTCGCGGGGACGACTTTCAACGGTGTCAAGAAATCGGCATCTCCAGATACCTGACCAAGCCGATCGTGCAGTCTGAGTTGCTCGATACCGTTTTGGAAGTCATGGGGATCGAACACGAGGTCAAGCGGGACGTCGCCGAGTCGCCGCCCAAGTGTCCGCCGCTTCGAGTCCTGGTGGCCGAAGATGGGATCGCCAACCAACATGTCGCCGTGGGGATCCTTCGGGCTGCGGGACACGAACCCGTGGTCGCGAGTGATGGTCGCGAAACGGTCGCTCTGTGGCGCAGCGAACCGTTCGATGTGATTCTGATGGACATGCACATGCCGGTCATGGATGGCATCGAGGCGACCGAGCACATTCGGGCGGCCGAGGCGGCGAGCGGCGAACACATTCCAATCATTGCTTTGACCGCCGCTGCCCTGAAGGAAGATGCCGACGCGTGCGAGCGGGCTGGGATGGATGATTATCTGGCCAAACCGATCCAACCGAGTCGGTTACACGAACTGCTCGCTCAGTTTTCGCACAAGCGTGGCAATCGGCCGGTGACCGGATCGACGACCCCCTCGGATCAAGCCGACGAAAACGAGGGAGACCCGAGACAATCCGGCGCGTCGGCGAGCGGAATGCGATTGTCGGACCGATTGGAAGAAAGCATCCCCGACGATGCACCGGACATTGTCGACTATCGTGCCGCGGCGAGCCGAGTGCCCGGAGGACTCAAAGGAGTGCGGCAGCTTGCCGAAGTCTTCATCCTGGAATGCGAGTCCGTCATGGACGCAATGCGAGCGGAAATTCCAGGTGGAGATCCGTCCACGGTCCATCGCAACGCTCACACCTTGAAAGGTTCAGCCAATCTGTTCTTCGCCAAGCGTGTCCGCGAGGCCGCTGAGAGGATTGAAACCAGGTCTCGCGAGAAGGGCATCGAAGATTTGCAGGCCGACTTCAACAAGTTAGAGGAGGAAGTCGACGTGTTATTACGTTCCATCCGAAGATTCCTGGATGTGACCGGCGATCGCTGATCGGTCCAAGGTCGATTCCAGGATCACGCTTGATGCCAAGGTTGGAAATGCTTGAGCGGTCAGGCGTACAATGCAATCGTGAGCTGGAACAAGTTCGTTCGTGGGGAGACCGCAGCGATGACGAGGGACGATGTTCGCCATGATTCTCGGCGACAAACGGCAAATGTGTCGATCGCCGGTTATCTGATTCAACGGCTTCGGGATTACGGAATCCGGGATCTGTTCGGCATTCCGGGAGATTATGTTCTTTCGTTCTACAGTGAGCTCGAGAAGAGTCCCATCAATGTAGTCGGTTGCACGCGCGAGGATAACGCCGGGTTCGCGGCCGATGCCTATTCTCGCATCAACGGAATGGGAGCGCTCTGCGTTACCTACTGCGTGGGAGGTCTAAGCGTCTGCAATTCGATCGCCGGCGCCTACGCCGAGAAGTCTCCGGTCGTCGTGATTTCGGGGGCCCCGGGTCTGAAAGAACGTAAGGTGGGAGCGTTGCTGCATCACATGGTTCGCGATTTCAGAACGCAGATTGACGTTTTCGAGAAGTTCACCATCGCCGGAGCCGAACTGTGTGATCCGTTGACCGCGTTTTCAGAGATCGATCGAGTGCTTGATGCGTGTGATCGATTCAAACGACCCGTCTATCTCGAGTTGCCGCGTGACATGGTGCACCAGGTCCCGCCGGTCGCGCACGGCTATGGTGGCGGGATCCACCGGAATGATCCGGAAGCGACGGCCGAGGCAATTCGTGAAACGCGTGAGCGTCTGGCCGCCGCCAAACGCCCGGTGATCGTTGCCGGGGTCGAGATTCATCGGTTCGGACTGCAAGATGAAATGCTGCGTCTGGCCGAGTCTGCTGAGATTCCGATCGCTGCGACCATGCTCGGCAAGAGTGTGGTGAGCGAACGACATCCCCTGTTCGTTGGGCTGTACGAGGGGGCAATCGGTGACAAGGAGGTGACCGAGTTCGTCGAACAGAGCGACCTGGTGCTGTTGTTGGGTGCCTTTCTAAGTGACATTAATCTGGGGATCTACACGGCGAAGCTTGACCCCAACCGCTGCGTCTACGCGACCAGCGAGCAATTACGAATCTCGCACCATCACTATCACAATGTGGACCT
>JARFQX010000316.1 GCA_029287555.1 Rubripirellula sp.
TCGATTGCCCGCAACGTTGTGGCAACTCGAACGTTCTTCAAATTCCTGCAACTTGAAGGGATCGTCCGCGACAACCCCGCGGAACTGCTGGCCACGCAGAAGATGTGGCAGCGCATTCCCGGAGTGCTCTCGACGCGCCAGGTCGAGGCGTTTCTCCAGGCACCACGAAAGACCGACAGCTTTTGGCAGCGAGACGTTGCCATGCTGGAAGTCCTCTATGCAACCGGATGCCGTGCATCGGAAGTCTGTACGCTCCGAGTCCTCGATCTCGCCTTGGAAGAACGACATCTGCGCTGCGAAGGGAAGGGCGGCAAGCAGCGCATGGTACCGATTGGAAGTCGCGCGATTGCGGCGATCAACCGTTACTGCGAACAACTTCGCGGCAAGCTCGCCGCGCGGAGCCCCCGCCCACCCGAAGAACTCTTCCTGTCACGAAATGGCCGGCCCGTCGATCGAGTGCAACTGTGGCGGCTCGTGAAGCTCTACGCGAGGCGGGCAGGCATCGATTCCAATATCAGCCCGCACAGTTTGCGACACAGCTTCGCGACCCATTTGCTCGCCGGCGGCGCCGACCTGCGGCTCGTCCAAGAGATGCTCGGACACGCGAGTATCCAAACGACGCAAATCTACACGCACGTCGAGCGATCAAGGCTGAAGCGAGTCCACCGACAATTCCACCCTCGCGCGTGACGAAGACGCGAGCTCACGAGGCCTCACAACGACACGGTCGTCCAAACCTTCGCTGCCTCCTCACGGCTTTCCATACGCGGTAGCGTCAATTGACCGGGTTGGTCCCGCCCAATCTTCACGCTGTGGGTTCCCTCGCGATAGACCGGGGGCCGGAACTTGGAACCCCGCACCCGAATCGTGTACATCACCTCGCCGCTCGCGTCGTGAATCACTTGGACGACCGGTGACTTGGCATTTTCGAAGCGGATTTCCGGAAGATAGCCAACGACTTGCCGGCCATCATTTTCTCGCATCTTCACCGTCACCGGCCAACCAGCAAACTGCGCCGCATCCCCATCATCCACACTCGCGAACCTCGGCCAACACTCAAAGGTGATCGTTCGATCTGCCTTGTTGAAGCGAACGATTCCGTGACCATCGGCACGTTTGGTTTCATCCTTGCGGTCCTCGGGATTCGCGTAGGCGATCATGCGAATGAGATTGCCCAGCCCATCCTGGTACTCACCCGTCCACGGTAGCGGACTGGTGGGGACCGGATTCTCACCTGCTTGCTCATCCTCAGGATGCCACCAGCGTCCGTAGATCGTGTTGACGATCGCCGGGGTCGTGAACCCGAAGGGCCCATCCGATGGCGACTCGATCCCGTGCTTGACGAGCACCGCGAGGTGCTGGTCACCACAAATGTGCGGGGCCCAGGCGCGACGGATTGCTTCCAAAGCACGATTGCGTCCAGACTGCGGCCAACCGTTGCAGTCGAGATCCGCCAGCAGACGGTTCTCGGGATTGCCGTGAAGGTGCACCGCGCCGCAGAAAGCGGTCTGGCTCAACACCGCCTTCATCTCGGCCCCCGTCCAATCCGCGGTCCAGGCATCCAAGAACTCCAGTTGGCGATCACCCAGCAGTTTCAAACCAGGCAGATCGACGGAATCTCGATCGTAGGAAGGATCGTTGATGTGATCCGGCCGTGGACCCATCTTCGGAATCTTCCCATCGGGACCGCTCTTGAACTTGCGGTCCTCCAGAATGGCAAAGTCGATCCCACCCAGACGCAGGTTGGTGTAATAGACACCGATGCCTCGTTCAATCGGGGCGGGATCATAGGGATCGGGGAGATGCCACGTTTGGCATCGTTGGACCATGTTGACGTATCCCGCCGGATAGTAAAAACCGCCTTCGGGCCCCGCCGTGGTCGTCGCTTGTTTCCCGTTCTCGCCCCAGATGTTCGCTTGCCCCACGTCGTGGTCGTCCGGAATCGCGATCACCGGTCGATCACGCATGACCTCGCGAAATTGCTCGCCGAACTCGAGCCAGCCAAAGGTGTGCTGCGTGTGATGGTACGACTGGTCGCCGGCAAAGAACAGCAGATCAGGATCCTGCTTCTTCAAGTTCTCGATCATTCTCGGGCGAGGCCCCGGTGTGCGACTGCTGTTGCAGGACAAAGCAGCAACCACAATCGTTTCCTTGTCGACGGGGTCCTTCCGAATCAGCCCTTCAAATGAAGATTGATCTCCGAGCCGCAATCGGTAGGGAACGTTGTTGCGGTTGTCCCATCCTTCGATACGAAAGTGCGCCGACCAACCTGGATAGACAACTTCCTCGGTCGCAACCTGGTTCCAATCGGCTTCGCCGGGCATCTTCAAATCGAGCGCTACCTCGCGCGGTTCGTCTGGCATCAGCGGGTAGAGCTGACACGTCAACTTCAACACACCGCGATCGTGGGTGTAGACGGCAAAGGCAACCACCTCGTCGCGCGGGACCTGCAGCCGGGGCTTGTCCGCATTCTTCGGTTTCCGCGTCCACCACTGGCCGACGGCGTTGGAATCCAAATTCGGGAAATCGGAACCAAATGGCTGCGCGGGTTCGGCGGCACGCAGAGAAGTCGAGCAAGCGCACCAAGTCACGGTGACAATGGCGGCCGTGAAGATCCAGAATCGCATGAATGGGTCGCTCCAAGGGTGACAAGCGAAAACCCAATCATAAGCGATCCATCGCCGGTCGTGAGTCGGCCTACTCTTGCGATGGCCAATCTGGATCGGCAATCTGTCGCGTCATCATCGCCAACCGTTGCTGAGTTTCCAGCAAACGTTGCCAAGCGGAAAACTTGAGCACCACTTCCTGGCTGTCTTCATCGGTTCGAGCCGTTTCGATCAAGCGGTGCAGACGCGACTGCAAGTAATCCAAGATCTCGCACACTTGGGCCTTTTGTCCCGGCGTCAAATCGTCAGGGATCGAGGGGACTTCCTGGATCTGAATCACCTCCGCCGGATAGGGCGACTTTGGCTCGTAGTTCAGATCGACTGCAATGGAACTTTCCGAAGAGGCCATCTCGCGGCTCAGTGTCGGATTCTCCGCATCCATCGCCTGCAAACGGGCAGCGATCTGCGATTCCGATCCGACCAACATCAAGCTGCGACCAACCGAGATCAAGTCGCCGTGCCGCAAGATCTTGAGCTGACACTCAACACCGTTGACTTTGGTTCCATTGGTGCTGTCGAGGTCGGTCAAGACAAGGCGATCGTTGTCGCGTTGGACCTTGAAATGGCATCGACTGACACGTTCATCATTCAGTTGAATGTCGTTGCCTTCCTCACGTCCCACGGTCAACGGGGGCTCGAGGTCCTCGTAGACCTTTCCACGATCAGCACCATGAAGAATCTTGAGGGTTACGCCCGTCATGGGGCACTCCAGAGGAGGAGGAGATGGTGTCAGGATGAGCGTCTTGATTTACTCAAGTTAGTATAGCTGACAGGCGATGGCCAGTCATTTGCGGATCTCCCCATCCATTCGAAAAGACGGCGTGTTGTCAACCAGTTGCACCCCGGTCGTACTCGTACTCAGGCGAATTCGTACTCGTACTCAGCGCAGCGGTACCTCGTACTCCTACGCCACTGCTGCCCCCTCCTACGCCACTGCTGCCCCCTCCTATGCCACTGCTGCCCGAGACACTCGGTCATCGAGCAGAAGTACGAGTACCGGCGAAACGCGTGAGTACGAGGACGACCAAAGAACACCGGGAAAAGCGACATTTTCAGTTCCGAGTGGCGCTGTCCAGCTAACAGACCTGAGCAATGATGCACTTGAGGTAATCACTCTCGGGACAGGCGATGGCCATTGGATGATCCGGGGCCGGACCCCGCTGTTCCAACACAATCAAATCGCGACGGCGACGCTTGGCCACCTCGACCAGCATGTTCAAGAAATCAGCCCGTGAGACGCGGCCGGAACAGCTGCAGGTTGCCAGCACCCCACCCGACGGAAGTAGGTCGATGGCGAGTGAATTGAGTCGACCATAGGCCCGCAGCGCCCGTTCGATCTGGTGTCGCGATCCTGCAAACCTCGGTGGATCCAAGACGACGCCTCCGAATTGCGCTCCCTGCTGCCCCAACTCTTTGAGGACGTCGAAGCAGTCGCCCTCACGAAACTCGATCCCCTCAATGCCGTTGCGGAGCGCCGCGTTTTGACCTTCCTCGAGGGCGGCCCGACTCGAATCGACGGCGACGACCGACTCGGCTCCCAGCCTTGCCGCCACCAAACCGAACCCACCGGTGTAACAACAGACGTCCAAGACACTCCGGCCGGCAAGATATTGGCCCACGGTGACATGGTTGAACCTCTGGTCGAGGTAGGAGCCCGTCTTCTGACCGCTGCGGAGATCCACCGCCAGGTCCAATCCGTTCTGCCGATAAAAAACCGGCTCGCTCAACTCGAGCCCGTTATGCCACTGCTCGATCGATTCAATTCCCTCATGCTTGGCTGTCTTTTCATCAACTCGCACCATGATGGCCCGGGCACCGGTTGCAGCTCGCAGGTGATCGAGAATTTCATCCTTCCAACGCAACAGTCCCCCCGAGGTGAACTGCACCCCCAGTGCATCGGCGTAGCGGTCGACAATCAGTCCACTTATCAAGTCGGATTCACTGAAGACGAGCCTTTCGGCTCCCCGCGGATCCGCAGGCCCGGTAAGTCGTCGCCGTGCGATCGCGCCGTCAATCCGCGCAGCCCACAAGGATGGATTGATCGACGAAGCGCGGTCAAAGGAATAGAGCCGCACGCGAAGTCGACTCGCCGCATTGATCACTCCACGAGCAAGCCAGTTGCCATCATGGTCGAGCAGGTCGACCACTTGGCCACGAGGCAAATCCGAACCGTCCTCTGCCAACGCATGGGCATGAACCCACGGATGCCGCGCCAGAAACGGGAATTGGCGCGATGGCTTGAGACGCAACGGTACAGGTTGATCGGAAATCGTTGCCAAGGGAGCAGTCTTTCAGCGGTTGGAACTCACACCGGCCTCTGGCGGTCGAACAGGCCCGGGCGATGCCAGTCGCCCAAAGCGACAGCTTGCCCAATCGTCAACAGCGACACAAGTCGTCACAATGGAAGCCATTGGGGTACAGCCGTCCGCTTTCCGGGTCGATATATTGATCGAGAGAAAGGAGGGCTGATCGGCGACGGCTGGCCCATTTTCGCCGGATTTAACTGCAGAGAAAGGTCGAGACCATGACTCACGTTGTTACCGAGCCCTGCTCGGGATGCAAATACACCGATTGCGTCGTTGTTTGCCCAGTGGAGTGCTTCTACGAGGGCGATCAGATGCTTTACATCCACCCTGAAGAGTGCATCGACTGCGAAGCATGCGTTCCCGAGTGTCCCGTCGAGGCAATCTTCCACGAGGACAATGTGCCGGATGAGTGGAAGAGCTATATCGAACTCAATGCCACCAAGGCGGAATCGGGCGACTGCGAAGTGATCACCGAGAAAAAAGAGCCGCTTGCCGACCAGTGAGCCCGAGAAGCGAACGCATCGCAAAATCAAAGCCCGGCATGATTTGCTCATGCCGGGCTTTTCTGTTTGAAGATCGAAAGAATGGCCGGACACTCCGGCAATCAGGCCCGGATAGGCTGGTTATAGCTCAAACGTCATACCGAACGGGACTGGGTCCGTCCCCGTTCTCGACTCTCCCCTATCTCGACTCCAAGTAGGCGTGCGCGGTCGTGGATCCGTGCGCAACTACTCGTGCTCAGCGAAGCGGTGCTCGTCATCGAATAGGATGATAAGAATCGCGTCAATTGACTCGAGCACCAGCACCATCGCGAGCGACTGAGCACGAGCACGACTTGCGATTCACCATTGCGCTCTTATTTAGCCCGCTGCGGGAAGAAACGTCTTCCAACATTCGTAACGAGGATCCTCCATCGATTGAATCAACAACGGGTTGATTCGCGGCTTGGAGGGACGTGACAACAGAGTCATCCGGGCCTCGCGTGGCGTACGCCCGCCCTTTCGACTGTTGCATCGCAGGCAACAACAGACGATGTTCTCCCACGTGGTCGGTCCACCATGTGATCGTGGCACAACGTGGTCGAGACTCAACTTGTGAGCGGGCTCACTGCGGCCGCAATACTGGCACGTGTGATCGTCACGGGCGAACAGATTCTTTCGATTGAAACGGACCGTTTGCACGGGCATTTTGTCGAATCGCGTCAAACGCAAGATCCGCGGGACACGCAATTCGAAGTTGACCGCCTGGATGTAGTCCTCGCCCGGTTGCTTCTCGAGCGAAGCCAGCTGGCTTAGCTCACACCAACTCTCGAAGTCGTAGCTGATGTATTGACCATTCTCGGTGTCGATCACCTCAGCACAATCACGATACAGGAGTGTGAACGAACGGCGGACGTTGATCACCCGAATCGCCATGTAGAAGCGATTGAGTACAAGAACATTCGTATCGAGCACGCTCTGCGACATGATGGTTTGAATCCCTCAAACGCCTTGCCAGAGAAAATACTGCAACTGGGTAGGACAACTGCGGGGGCCCCGATGAGTCGAAACTTATTCTACTAACTGGCTCAAAGGAGTGTTTGGCAATGCCAAGATCGGACCGCGGAAAACGAGTGAACTGGTGGCTCAACGCCCGACTGGACACTCACGCCCGGTGGTTGGGTTCGCGGAGCCCCCCCAACGAATCGATGCCCCGGGGCGATGATACCGGACGCTGATCCACAGCGCTGCTGACCCCGAAGCTTGCGACACCGGCTCACAACTCACCTCGCTCGATTTTGCGGCTCTCAGGCCGGGCGACCATGGGGCTAACATGGTTCACCGGAAATGCTTGTTTTGAATTAACCTCCTCTCCACCAATTCTGCATGTTTCTCCCCTGTCGGATCGTCGTGATGCTGAGCCGAGTTACGGTCATGGGGACAATCGGCGAGCCTTCAAGTTGGACCGCGTGGCTGGAACCGACCGGCACGGCGGCGGCCGCCTTGCTCTTGTTGGTCCTCTGCGTGATCGCCTGGGCCACAAATCTGGTCGCCCTGCCGGGCAACTGGATCTGTGTCGCGCTGCTTGCCGCCTACGCCTGGTTGGGTCCGCAGGAGGGCCGGGCGAACCTTGGCTACGGTCCGGTCGTGGCCGCGGGCGTGGTCGCCCTGATTGGGGAAGCTTTGGAATTCCTTGCCAGCGCAGCGGGTGCCCAACGGGCGGGAGCGAGTCGTCGATCGACCCTCTACGCCTTGATCGGTTCGGTTGGGGGCGCCATCACTGGGGCGATCGTTGGCCTGCCCGTTCCGGTGCTTGGTCCGATTTTGGCCGCCATTTTGTTCGCCGGTCTGGGCGCGACCGCCGGAGCGATGGCCGGTGAGTGGTCGGACGGTCGCCCCTGGCGCGAAAACTGGAACATCGGCCGCGCCGCATTCTGGGGGCGAACGTTCGGGACGCTTGGCAAGCTTAGCGCCGGCCTGATCATCGTGCTGATCGCCGTCGCCGGGCTCGTGATTTGATAGCAAGCCGAAATCAATTGACGGCCCCCCACTCCTTTTTCTACCGTCCACACCTCTCTCCTACCGTCCACACCGTTTTTTAACATTCAATTGGGGATCGCCCCCAGTTGGATCGCCGGAAAGCGGAGCACCGTGGGTCACACAGCGAAGCTTGGGAAAAAGGGAATGCAGGTCGCGGATGTCTAGTGGGCGACGAGTCAACGATCGGCACCGTCGAGTCTTGTACTCGGCGCATCACGCCGAGCAACACTCGACAACGGCCTCGAGCCGCCGTGAGGCGCGCCGACTCCGTGAGGCCAGACGTCCGCATGAAGCCTACGGTTCACGCGTTCATCGACGGCTCCGTGCACGATGGTTCTCGCTCGTCCCGGTGCGTCGCCGCACGATGATCGTTTTGGCTGCCATGTTTGCTGGGCTGGCGAGCTTTCTGTGTTTTGCCCATTACACGGCTGTTGCATGGCCCTCGGTCGCCTACCGGCCAGCGATTGCGCGGCCGCTACGTCTGGACCGCCCCGACAGCTTTGGACACTGCATGATGGTCACGCTGTTGGCACTTTCCACGGGGGTGTCACTGTTGATCTACCAGTTGAGACGCTATCGAAACGACGACTTCAAAGGACACTATCGGCTGTGGCGGATCATCATGATTGTGATGGCTTTGGCCAGCATCAACGCCATGGTCGGCGTGATTGATTGGGCCGGGGCCCTACTTGATGCGATGTTCGGCAAACGCGTGGCATTGACGGGGTCGGACTGGGTTCGACTCGTCGTTTCACTCGCCGGAACCGTGTTGGCGATTCGATTGATTGCGGAAGTACGGCGTTGCCGCAGCGCCCTGGTGATGATGATCGCGGCCTGCCTGTTGCTCGCTCTACCCGAAGCCGCGAAATGGAACGTGTTGAATGTCGATTCGCTGGGTCGATGGGTCGCTGTGACGACTGCTCCGCTGCTGGCCAGCACGGCTTTGTTTCTGGCCTTGGTGGTCTATCTGCGGATGTTGTATCGCGAGGTTCGACAAATTGAGGACAGCGAGTCGCTGCTGCAACGGATTCAACAACTGCGGTCTCAGTGGTGGATTCGTGGCGGGAAGGATCGAACCGATGGAGAAAAGGAGTCGTCGCAGGAGGTGACCACGGCGCGTCAAGGGAAGGCAGAGCGAAACGAGCAAGAGACGAAAAGTCGAAGCTGGTGGCGGCGACGAAGCAAGCCAAAGCGTACGGTCGAACGGAACGCCACCGACGGGAAAGTGCCACAGAAAGTACCGGAAATCGAGCCGGAGGAAATCAAGCCATC
>JARFQX010000997.1 GCA_029287555.1 Rubripirellula sp.
CGCGTATCGGCCCGTACAAGTTGCTGCAGCAGATCGGTGAGGGCGGCTTCGGAATTGTCTTCATGGCAGAACGAGTCGAATCGATTCAGCAGAAGGTAGCGATCAAGATCGTCAAGCCAGGAATGGACTCTAAGAACATAATTGCTCGCTTCGAAACAGAGCGTCAGGCTTTGGCAATGATGGACCACCCCAATTTGCTCGCGTACTAGACGCCGGCGCCACGGAAACTGGACGTCCGTAATTCGTTATGGAATTGGTGAAAGGGCTACCCATCACCGAGTATTGCAACAAGGCGAAACTGACGACGATCGAGCGGTTGCAGTTGTTCACTCAGGTTTGCGCTGCCGTCCAGCATGCCCATCAGCGAGGAGTGATTCATCGCGATCTGAAACCTTCCAATGTGCTCGTTTCAACACTCGAGGGCAAGCCGATCGCGAAAGTAATTGACTTTGGAGTGGCCAAAGCTCTGAACCAGAAGCTTACCGAGAAGACACTCTTTACAGCTTATGGTCACATGATCGGAACGCCCCAGTACATGAGTCCCGAGCAGGCGGAGTTGGGCATTCTCGATGTCGATACCCGGACCGATGTTTATTCGTTGGGTGTGCTGCTATATGAAATATTGACCGGAACTACACCGGTTCGAAAAGACAGCTTCGTTGCCGCTGCATTCGATGAAATGCGTCGCATGATTCGCGAAGTGGATCCGGAGCGGCCCAGTCAACGATTGAGTACGCTCGGGGAGGCGGCCATTGAAGTCGCAAGTAGTCAGGGCTGCCAGCCTGACTCGCTTCAAAGGTACATTCGTGGTGACCTAGATTGGATCATTTTGAAGTCACTTGAAAAAGACCGCTCACGCCGTTACGAGTCACCCAAAAGCCTTGCCGAAGATATCGGGCGATTCCTGGCGACGCGACCGATTGAAGCCCGGAAGCCTTCGCTTACCTATCGTGCGAGCAAATCGGTAAAACGCAATTCCAGCCGACTCGCGGTTGCGGCGCTGGTGCTGATTGTCGCTTGCAGTACCTGGTGGGCATCTCAATTCAGAACGAATGTGGACATTCACGCGAGCTTGGCTCCAAACCGAAGTGTCGAATCGTTAGTTTTCAGATCATCGTGAGCGGCGATCCATGGTTCACAATCCTGCTGCTTGTGCGCCAACAGCTCCATTTTACTTGTCAATTTGTTTGCCCTCTGGTGGTGTCGAGGGGCGCTTGAAAAGGGACCACCCGTGGGCGCCTGTTGTCCCTTTTGAAATGGGTGGTTGTTGAACATTCGGGGGGATTCCCCGATCTACTTCTCTTTGTCGGCATCGGAGCCGGTGGGCGCTTTGGTCCCTTTTGGATTTTTCTCGCCGGAAAGACGGTAACTCTTGCCGCAGAACTTCATGATCTCTGCGGACTGAAGGAATCGATCCAGGATCGCGCTGGCGCTCGGGACGTCTCCGATCAGCTTGCCCCAGTCCTCGAGGGGACGGTTCGTTGTCATCATCGTGCTCCGCACCTCGTGACGGCGCATGATGATCTCAAAGAGATATTCACCGCTACGCTTTGGCAACTGCTTCATCCCCATGTCGTCGATGATCAGCAGGTCCGGTTTCAGGTACCGCGATAGCACTCGCTCTTCACCGCCATTGACTTCGTCATGCAGGAAGTCACGGACGACGTCGAAGATGCTGCGGTAGTAAACCACCGCACCGCTGCGAATTACCGCGTGACCGATTGCCTGGACGAGATGACTCTTGCCGGTCCCCGGAGGACCACACAACAACACGTCCTTCGATTCACGCAGGAAGCGTCCACTGGCCAGGTCAAAAATTCGTTGACGGTTAATGCTCTTGTTGAACGAAAAGTCAAAGTCTTCCAGGCGACGAACGTCTCGAAAACCGGCACGCTTGATGCCACGCGCGATCCTCCGATCACCACGTACAAGGGATTCGTCGGTGAGCACCAGCTCCAAAAACTCAAGATGCGTGAGCTTACTCGAAGCGGCCTCCGTTAAACGCACTTCCAGCGATTCCGCCATCCCGCTCAGGCGAAGCTCTCGAAGCAGTCTGCTGATCGTATCATTCATCATTCTTTCCTCCTTGAAAGAATTGGTGGTTAAAGCTTGCCTTGCACACAGTCGTGCACAAACGCGTCATAGTTGCTCAGGGGACGAATCATCTCGTGTTCTTCTAAGAACGGCATCAACTGCTGCACCGGCACTTGACGATCGATGAGTCGGCGGATGGTTCGAAGACGGAACTCACCGTGACGCAGAGCGACGTCACAGGCTTGTTCGATTTGTTCGATGCGGTGTTTCTTGGAAAGTGCCAAGAGACCTTGTAAAACACGTGTTCCCGCGATGCCGCGTTCGGCCAGCATGCTTTGGCACCAGCGTTCGGTGTAGATGCCGAGGACCGCCGTTCTTCGCAGTAAATACGCCGTCCCGCGTTCCACCGCATTGATTTTCTCGCTGGCGATGTGATCACGGTTGGTGTTGAAGGCTCCTTTCTCGCCCTGCACGAAGAACGCAATTTGTTCCAAGTCATTGTTGAGCAGACGCACCGTTCGTCCATCCCAGCGAGCCCAGATCTCTCGGCTGACGTATTCCGGTGGCGCGCTGTAGTAAGCTCCTTCGATGGTGACATGACCGTCGCGGCAGACTTTGCGTCGGGCTTCGCGGAAGTTGCTGAATCGTTCCAGCGGTAGCTCCCCAAGCGCCGGCTTCTCTTCCTCGAAGTGCTTGCCGACTTGCCGCTTGGTTGTTCCATGGATGCGTCGGTCGGCAACGTGCTGCTCCCACCGCTCGAGATGATCGTTCTGCGCGGCAAGCGTTTCAAAGGACTTACCACGCAGTGCATTCTCCTGAACGTAGTCCACGCCGCGTTCGACCTTGCCCTTGTGCCGTGGTGTCTAGGGC
>JARFQX010001022.1 GCA_029287555.1 Rubripirellula sp.
GCTCTTTGACGAGCTGAACGCCGAAGGCCGAACGATCATCTTGGTGACGCACGAGGACGACGTGGCGGCCCGAGCCAAACGCGTGGTTCGGCTCAAGGACGGTATGCTTCACACCGACGAGATGAATTCCGAAGAGTCGCGCGAGGAAGCGCGTCGCGTGCAGCATGAGGCGGTGCAAGAACTCTTGAAAAAACAATAACGATTATTTGATTTAATGCTCTGGCTTAGAACCTGGAAACTCGGCACCAAAAGTCTCGCGCTTCACCCGTTGCGTACCGGGCTCACCATGCTCGGTATCATGATTGGAGTGTGGGCGGTCATCGTGTTGACGGCAATTAGTCAGGGAGCGAGCGAACAGGTTCAAAAGCAGATCGAATCGTTGGGTTCGACCACGATCATCGTTCGCAGCCAGAAGCCGCCCGAGGAGAAGCTGGCCGGTTCGCGCGGAGCGACCAAGTACGGATTGTTGCGGAGCGACTTGGAGCAGATTCTGGCGACGGTCCCCACGATCGAAAACGCCATTCCGATTCGCGAGATTCGCCGACAGTTCACCTATCGAGATCGTATCGTCGACGGTCGACTCGTCGGATGCCCGCCCGGCTACGCCGATGTGAACCACCTGAAGATTCGCGAAAATGGTGGTCGCTTTATAAGCGATGCCGATGAGATCCGGGCGGACACCGTCTGCGTCCTGTCGGCCGGCGTTGCCTCACGTTTATTTCCCTACGAGGAACCTTTGGGTAAACGGGTGACGATTCCAGAGCATAGTGACAAATACAAAGTCATTGGTGTGCTGGAGCACCGCAATCCTTCGGCCGCGATTGGCGGATCGCTCGATTCCCAGGATTTTTCTGCCGATATCTACATTCCCCTGCGTACGCTTCGGAAGCGGATCGGGGATACGATCATTACACGACGAAGCGGACAGTTCCAATCGGAAATCATGGAACTGAATCAGATCACTCTGCAGGCCACGGATCAGGAAAAGGTTCGGACCACGGCCACTTTGATCGAGGACTTGCTGGCACCGAAACACTCCGAACTCAACGATACGGCCGTCGTGGTGCCGTTGGAGTTGCTCGAGCAAGCGCGAAACATGAAGCTGATGTTCCTGGGAATCGGGATTCTTATCGCCTGCATTTCGCTCGTGGTCGGTGGGATCGGGATCATGAACATCATGCTCGCGAGTGTGACGGAGCGAACGCGGGAAATCGGAATTCGTCGAGCGCTTGGTGCAAAGCAATCCGACATCACGCGACAATTTCTAGTTGAGACAATCGTGTTAAGTTTCGCCGGCGCAATGCTCGGCATCGTGGTCGGCATGTTGACGATTCCACTCTATCGATTCGGTATCGCCTTGGTGCGGATGTTGATGGAAGATGGCTTCAACGCGCTGCCCGCGTCGCTCCGCGAGGCGGAACCGTCGATCGTCTACTGGACCATTCCCTTGGCGGTGGCCATTGCCGTCGGTGTTGGGTTGGTTAGCGGGTTGTATCCGGCGGTCAGGGCTGCCAAGATGAATCCGATCGAGGCGCTGCGCCACGAGTAGTCGGATCGATGGCATTTTCCGGGTCCGGTTTTGGACCTCGCCCTCCGTATCAAGAGGCAATCGATGCTGCTGCGTCTTCTTGGGCTCGTCGGCCTGATTGGGTTTTTTGGAACGGGTTTGATCCCCGCGGAGGACCCCGCGGCGCTGAGCGCGGTGACTTACAACATTCGATATGCCAATCCGGACGATGGTCCGGATTTCTGGTCCAATCGTGTCGATGCGGTCACCTCTTTTTTAAAGGATCACGACCTCGCCGGATTGCAAGAAGTGACCTTTTCCCAATTGCAGGACTTGCAATCGCGCCTGACCGAGTTCGATTCCTACGGTGTCGGCCGCGACGACGGAAAGCAGAGCGGTGAACACGCGCCGATTTTTTATCGACGCAATCGCTTGGAGGAAGTGCAGCGTGGGACGTTTTGGCTAGGTGAGGCACCGGAGGCGGTCGGTGTGGCGGGCTGGGACGCCGCGTTGCCCCGCATCTGCACGTGGATGATTCTTCGAGAGAAGCAGAACGGCGCGACGATGCTGGTGGCTAATACTCATTTTGATCACCGAGGGGAGCAGGCCAGGCGGAACAGCGCCAAGCTGATTGTTACCCGGCTCGGGCAACAGGCCGGGGCTTTGCCCGTGATTCTGCTCGGCGACTTCAATTGTCAGTCCGGCTCGGAGCCTTTCCAGGCACTGATTGCGGACGGCTTCCTGACTGATGCACGCGAGATGAGCGAGACCCCGCCGACTGGTCCGGAGAGCACCTGGAACGGTTTTAAGCAGATCGATACGCGCGGCGCGATCGACCATGTTCTGGTTCGTGGTCCGCTGAGGGTGTTGGAGTTTGGCGTTTTCGATCCCAAGACGCGCTCGGGTCGATTTGCCAGCGACCACCTGCCGGTTCATGCCCGGATCCGTATCGGACCGACATCGCGGCCGAATTAGAACAATGGGACAACTTTCGAGTCGTGACCGGGCTCGGCTGATGGTGGTCGCTGCTGCCCTGCTGTGGAGTACGAGCGGCTTTTACGCCAAAGCTCCCTGGTTCGATGACTGGCCCGTCGAGACGCGGGGCGTCACTTTAACGTTTTGGCGAGCGGTCTTCGCCGCGCTAACGGTTCTTCCGCTGGTCCGTCGGCCGAGCTTTCGCCCCGCGATGATTCCAATGTCGCTGGCTTTTGTCGCGATGGTTTACTCATTTCTCACGGCGATGGTGCGGGGCTCCGAAACGACCACGATTTGGTTGCAGTACGTGGGGCCCGCCTGGGTCGCGCTGGCCGGATGGTTCGGATTAGGCGATCGCCCCAAGCGCAGCGATTGGGCCATGGTTTGGCTTTCGCTGGCGGGGATCGCCGTGATCGTCTGGATGGAATCACGTTCGGCGGCGGCACCGCTGGGAACGGGTCCGGTCGGTCTGGCTCTCTTTTCCGGACTGGCTCTGGCGACGGTCCTGATCCTGATTCGGCACCTTCGGGGTGTCGATGTCGCCTGGTTGGGGTTGGTCAACCATGCGGCCTGCGTCGCGTTGCTGTTCCCACTGGTGATCGGCAAAACGCCTTGGCCTCACGGGATCCAGTGGGCGGCCCTGATCGGGCTGGGGGCCACGCAACTGGCGCTTCCCTATCTTCTGTACGCCTGGGCGGTCCGCGAGATGGAAAGTAACGAAGCGTCGCTGCTGACCCTGATCGAACCGGTGGCGGTACCGGTTTGGACCTTTCTCGCTTGGCGTCACCATCCCGGATACGAATTCCCACGCTGGTGGACGCTACTGGGGGCCGCCCTGATCGCCTCGGGGTTCGTTTGGCGTTACGGGTTGGCGCGGCGGACGCGTCGGCTGGGACGCATTCCCAAGGCGACAATCGATCCTGGAGAATCGGGTTGAGGCGTTTTCGCAGGGCGTTTTCGTCAGCGATGCGGGCC
>JARFQX010000318.1 GCA_029287555.1 Rubripirellula sp.
GAAAGTCGGCACATCAGCGAGCCCGGGTTCAGCGCGCACGAGCAAAGCGACAGCCTGGTCGACACGCACGCATTGGACCAGGAACAGACCATCGCCGAAACGCGACCCCGAAAGATCATCGGCGATTTCGAGATCACCCGCAAACCGGGCCGCAGTGGCATGGGCGTCGTCTACGAGGCTTAGCAGAAGTCGCGTTGTCGGAAGGTCGCCCTGAAGATCCACTCCAGTGGATTGGGACTCAGCAGCAAAGCAGTCCCGCGGTCTCGGCGCAAGGCCGAGGCGGCCGACAATCGGCGATGTTACTCGGCGATCGATCGCAAATTAGGTGGTACGCGAACGACCACCTCAATGACGTGATTCAGCAAGCACGTGTCTACCAGCCGATTCGGGACTACATTCAGAAATCCGACCGAGGCAACCGTGCCGACCGACGAAACAGCTAAGACCCGCTGACTGGGAGTCGCGAAAAATTGGCAAAAATTGCCAATCCGGCTATACTTCCGGAGTCCATCCGTCGTCGTCGGGAGCACGAGAATGCCGACCAAGAACGTTAACCTCACCGAACATTACTCGCAGTTTGTCGACAGTCTGATCGCCAGCGGTCAGTACAAGAATGCCAGCGAGGTATTTCGTGCGGGGTTACGACTTTTGGAACAATCCACGGCAGTCGACGAGCAGAGACTCTCCCTGCTTCGCAGATTGGCTGACGAAGGGTTCGACGAAATCGACCAAGGTCGCGGACTTGAACTACCGACGGCGAAAAGCCTGAAGAGCCACATTGCCAGGCTCGGTCGTCGTGCTGCGAAAAGCAGCGATGGCTAGATTCGTTCTTTCGCCCGCCGCCGAGCGGGACATCCTTTCGATTCTCGCGTGGACGCATCAGCAGTTCGGAGAGAACGCGCGTTTACGCTACGAGGCCTTGCTCGGCCAGGCGATTCTCGACGTGGCTGAAGACCCCGAGCGCATCGGCGTCACCAGGCGAGAGGAGATTCGAGAGGGAGCATTCACCTATCATCTTTGGCACAGCAGGCTCCCGTGTCGACACGTCGGTGGGCCGTGTCCGCAAGCCACGGCACTTCTTGTTGTTCCGATTGGCCGACGGTGTCGTCGAGATTGGAAGAGTACTACACGACAGCATGGACCTTGATCGTCATCTGCCGGAGGGGTACCGAGAGAGGGAGTCAGAGTAAAGGAAGCTTTACCAAGTACAGGTTCACACGCACGATTCACTCTGGTTCTCCACGCCCCGGCGCGAACGCCACCCCATGATGCCCCTCGAATTCGGCCCGCGCTGATTGCCCCTCACCCCCAACCCCTCTCCCCAAACAAGTTTGGGAGAGAGGGGAGCCAGAGTACAAGAAATCCAGACGCCATTCTTCGATTCCTGCAAAGCCTCACTTTTCATTCCGTCTCACCGCGAACAAAGCGAGTGGTGCTCGCCTTGGTAGCTGGGGAGAGGGGTCGGGGGTGAGGGGCGATGGAAGTTAGAAGTTCGAAGTGTGAAATTGCTTGCTTTCACCGTTCTTCCCTCAAACTTCAATTCCCCCTCATCCCCAGCCCTTCTCCCCCACAAAGCCGGGGGACAAGGGAGCAAGAGCAACTTATGTGGATACCAATGCCCAATGGGAGACTTTGCCTTGCCACCTTCCGACGACTTGACCGCCACCCGGGAACTGCTTCGCCGCATCGACGATGGGGACGATGCAGCCCTAGAGGAACTGCTGGAAATGCAGCGGGATTACCTGCGCCGACTCGTTGACCTGCGGATGGAAGATGAACTGCGCGGCCGGGTCGATCCTTCCGATGTGGTGCAGGAGACGCTGATCGTGGTCAGCCGACGTGTGGATGATTTTCTTGATCGCAGACCAACCTCGTTCCGGCTCTGGGTCCGTCGCAAGGCAATCGAGCGGCTGATCGAGAATCGGCGAAAACATCTGGCGGACAAACGTTCAGTCCGTCGTGAACTGAATCTCTCCGACGCCTCGTCAATGGCAGTCGCGCGGAATTTCTTCCGTGGGACGCAAAGCCGGTCGCTCGAACGAGGCGAAATGGCCGACCGAGTGCGGCGCGCGATGGGAGAACTTGGTGAAATGGATCGCGAAGTCATTCTCCTTCGTCACGTCGAAGAACTGAGCACCGGTGAGGTCGCCGAAATGCCCCAGCTTGATCCCGATACCGCCAGCAAGCGATTCGGAAGGGCCGTTCGGCGGTTGGCAACCAAAATGAACGAAATGGGAAGTGCCTAGATGATTGATCGAACCCTCCACTCGCGCAACCAGGACGCTTCACAGGAAGAGGTTGACCGCCTGCTCGGCGAGATCGCTAGCGAGTTCTTTAAAAAGATCTCACAGGGCGAGTCACCCAAGATCGAGGAGTACACCGAGCGGCACCCGGAACTGGCCGACATGATCCGTCAGGCACTCAACGCCTTGCAGGTCGTGGGCGACTCGGTTGCCGAGGGTAAGACAAGGATCTTCGCGTCAGGCACGGGCGACGAAGCGGTCTCGCCGAAGGGAAAGGGGAGGGAAAAACAACTCGGCGACTTTCGCATCCTGCATGAACTCGGTCGCGGCGGCATGGGAGTCGTCTAGAAGCCGAACAGATTTCAATGGGAGGTCGCCGGGTCGCCCTCAAGGTCCTTCCCTTTGCCGCAATTGCGGGTCTTCAACCCTCGATCCAGGTGATCGATACAGACAGTGCCGGACGAACAAATCCACTAGCGAAAGAGCTCACCTGGATCAAGTTCAGCAGAGGGCACCGAGAGCGAGGTGCGCCTCTTGCCCGATGGAATGGTTTTCATCGTGCCGTACCCTGATGCAGTCGGATCGCGAAAGACATGAATGACTTGCTCGCCCACATTGACGACCCAATACTCAGGAATACCTGCCCGGCCGTAGAGATCAGCTTTTCGCTGACGATCGACGTCAATGCTGCTGTCGCCAACTTCGATGAGGAGCAAAACTTCATCGGCAATCGGATGGCGATCCGTTGGATGGTCAGCTTTCACCCACAGCACATCCGGTTCAAGCCGACTCTCTTGATCGGGAAGGCTGAGGCCGCTCTGGACCCGCACTCGGACCACATTAAAGTCCGTGTTGCTAACTGACCAATGGGTCAGAAACTCGATGATGTGATCGTGCCTTGGTCCGGCGGGGTTCATCGCGTGAATCTCTCCTTCAATCAGCTCGATCTTCTGGCTCAATCCATCGAAAGCGCCCTTGGCAACCATCTCGTCATATTCGCGAACCGTTAACTTCAAAGAGGTGTTCATCGTGCTATCAGAGCAAACTTGATACTCGCCGTGCAAACGTTCAATTCAATTATACGTGATCCCATCGGAGATCCACGACTTTTGATTGGCAAGACCTATGCTCGCGCGAAAGTTATCGCCATGACATGCCGTTGTTTACAGGAAATACTGCGGCAGCGCAATGATTGCGATGAAAGTGGTACAGAATCGGGTACAGAATTTTCCCGAATCTCGTGCAGTGATCTTGTGACCACCGTTGGCCCAACTCGTCCTGTAGCAAGAACTTAGAAAGTACACCCGGAGGGTGTCGAATAATGACGGTCTGGCCCGAGAAACACGCGAATCCGAAGCCGCTACTGTGTCAAATCCGGTGACGTTGGATCCCAGGCTTCAACGACTCATTCGCCGCTGGCCGTTGTTACCTGAAAGCACACGAGAAACGATTCTGCGCATCGCTGGGTGGGAGGATCCCAACCAATGCCAACCATGACCTCCGCCAGCTAGCGAACATGCTGGAGCCCAGCCTCGCAGTGAGTCCAATGCATGCGCCCCGTCCCCGGTTCGGGTCCTCCCAAGCCGGTGCGCCGCCGTGGGTCCGCATCGAAATGTCGAGAAGTTGTGTGTGGACTACGCCTGCCGAAAAAAAACGACAGTGCTGGAAACAGGAAAACTCGCATCGGGGTTCCTCCGGTTCGACGAGAACGCGAAACTCTTGGGGGTTGGGGGCGCTGCGCTTGGACGGCTCCCAGTGCAAAACCGCACGATCAAGAGCCCCCGCACCGACCGACGAAACAGCCAAAAACCTCCGACGGGGGAGTCGCGAAAAATTGGCAAAATTTGCCAATCCGGCTATACTTCCCGAGGACATCCATCGTCGTCGGGAGCACGAAAATGCCGACCAAGAACGTCAACCTCACCGAACATTACTCGCAGTTTGTCGACAATCTGATCGCCAGCGGTCAGTACAAGAACGCCAGCGAGGTATTTCGTGCGGGGCTACGTCTGTTGGAACAATCGACGGCGGTCGACGAGCAGAAACTTTCCCTGCTTCGCAGAATGGCTGACGAAGGGTTCGACGAAATTGACCAGGGACGTGGTCTTGAACTACCGACGGCGAAAAGCCTGAAGAGCTACATTGCCAGGCTCGGACGTCGCGCTGCGAAAAGTAGCGATGGCTAGATTCGTTCTTTCTCTCGCCGCCGAGCAGGACATCCTTTCGATTCTCGCATGGACGCATCAGCAGTTCGGAGAGAACGCGCGTCTACGCTACGAGGCGTTGCTGGGTCAGGCGATTCTCGACAAGGCCGAAGACCCTGAACGTATCGGCGTTACCAGGCGAGACGAAATCCGAGAGGGAGCATTCACCTATCACCTCTGGCATAGCAGGCACGGTGTCGACACGTCGGTGGGACGTGTCCGCAAACCACGGCACTTCTTGCTATTTCGAGTGTCGGACGGTGTCGTCGAGATTGGAAGAATTTACACGACAGCATGGACCTTGATCGTCATCTGCCGGAGGGGTACCGAGAGAGGGAGTCAGAGTAAAGGAAGCTTTACCAA
>JARFQX010001031.1 GCA_029287555.1 Rubripirellula sp.
GACTACGAAGAGACGATCTTTCTGGTTGAACGGGTGTGCGGCATCTGCTCGACGTCCCATCCGATGGCATGCGTCCAGGCAGTTGAAGAGGCGGGCCGGATCGAAGTGCCCGAGCGCGCTTTGTATATCCGTTCCGTTGTCGGTGAGCTGGAAAGAATCCATTCGCACCTGCTCTGGCTCGGGTTGGCCGGGCATTTTCTCGGGTTCAACACCGTATGGATGTGGGCCTGGCGGCATCGTGAAGAGGTCCTGAACCTCTGTGAACGGGTGACCGGCAACCGCAACCACTACGGAATGCTCAAACCGGGTGGAGTCCGACGGGACATCGCTCGCAACGAGTTGCCCGGCATCCACGAAATGTTGAAATCGCTGCACCAACCGCTCAATTTGTTTGTCGGGACCATCTCGGACGATCCGCTGATTCAAGCACGCACCAAGGGGATCGGCACACTGAACGCCGACCAGGTCCGTCGCTTCGCTGCCCTCGGTCCCACCGCCCGCTCGTCGGGAGTCGACATCGATGTGCGTCGTGATCATCCGCACGCCGCTTATGGGTTGGTCGACTGGGATGTGGTTTTGGAAAACGGAGGCGACGTTTTTGCCAAAATCATGGTGCGACTGCGTGAGATGTTTCAGTCGATCCGCATCATCGAACAATGCCTTTCGTATCTGGACTCGCATCCTGGACCGGTCGACGCTCGTCCCAAGGAAGTAAGACCAGGCGAGGGGATCGGTCTGTACGAAGCGCCTCGCGGCGAAGTCTTTCATTACATCCGAAGCGATGGCAGTAACCGGCCGATGCGGCACAAGATCCGCGCACCGAGTTACATGAATGTGCCGACCAACCGAGAGTCGGTCATTGGCGAAACGGTTGCCGACGCCACGATCATCCTTGCCGCGGTTGATCCTTGTTACTGCTGCACCGAGCGGATGGCCGTCGTGGTTGATCCCGACACCGATCAAGTGGTTGTGGGCGGCAAGGATCTTCTTCGCTTGTCGCGAGAAAAGACCGATCGACTTCGGGCAGACCTCAAACATCAGGGGCCGGAGTTTCCGGGGAGATAACTGATCCATGTTGGATCCGCTGGTCCGTCCGATCGTCTTTCCGATACTTGCGGGCCTCGTCTGCGCGGTGCTTCCCGATCGCCCTGGGAGTCGGAAGGTTTGGGAAAGGGTCCGCGCGTGGCTGACGATTGTGGCATCGGCAGCGTCGATTCGATGGGTCTGGCCTCTCTACGCCGGCCCGCTCAACGACGGCCAACCCCTTTCCTCGGCGGGCGGTTGGTTGCGGGCGGATGTCCTGAGCGGCTTCATCCTGCTGGCAACCGTTTTCTTCTCGTTGATGATCGCGATCTATTCGCACCGCTACATGGCGGGACGTGCGGGGCAAAGACTCTATTACAGCTCGCTGTTGTGGTCTCTTGGTTTAGCCTGCGGAGTCTTGCTGGCTAACGATGTATTGCTGCTCGCGGTCTGTTGGGGTCCCTTGGCAGTGACGCTCTACTTGATGATCGGCCTTTCCGGTGGCGGCGCGTCGGAGGCGGCGAGAAAGACGTTGATCTTGGTTGGTGGCACCGATGCACTTCTCCTGCTGGGTGCCGCACTCATGTGGATCGAACGTGGGTCGACGTCACTTGTTGGCGAACCGCTTGATCTGAATGAATCGTCGAATTACCTGGCCTTTCTGTGCTTTGTTGCTGCCGCGTTTGCCAAAGCGGCAGCGATGCCTTTGCATACTTGGTTGCCCGACAGCGCGGAAAAGGCGGATGCTCCGGTCACGGCGCTGTTGCCCGCATCGATTGACAAGCTGTTGGGAATCTATCTCTTGGTCCGGATCGCGACCGATTGGTTTCGCACGACACCTGGTACTGATTTCCTACTGATGCTTCTTGGCGCCGTGACGATTATCGGAGCGGTGCTCATGGCGCTTGTGCAACATGACCTCAAGCGTTTGTTGGGGATGCACGCCGTCAGTCAGGTAGGCTACATGGTGCTGGCGATCGGGACTGGTACGACGTTGGGCATCGCAGCGGGCCTCTTTCACATGTTGAACCACGCGATCTACAAATCTTGTCTGTTCCTCGGTGCCGGCGTGGTTGAGCAGAAGACGGGCACAGTGAATATGGATCGTCTGGGCGGATTGGCAAGCCGCATGCCGGTCGTTTTCGCGGCCACGTTGATTGCGTCGCTTTCAATCTCCGGCATCCCACCCTTGAACGGATTCGCATCGAAGTGGATGGTTTACCAGGCCATCATCGAGTCGGGCCAGTCAAGTGGAACGCTTTGGTGGTGCCTCTGGTTGACCGCTGCAATGCTCGGATCCGCCTTAACGTTGGCGAGCTTCGTGAAGATGCTTCACAGCGTTTTCTTGTGCAAACCGTCACCGGAGATTCGGCAACGCGTCATTGAACGGGCGCCGTGGCCACTGGTGTTTCCGATGGTGATTCTGGCTGGATTGTGTGTGGGATTGGGAGTTTTCGGTCGGGCGACGGCGTTGCCGTACTTCATTGAACCGGCGGTCGGACAGTCACTTGCGTACTCGGGCACCTGGTTGCCGGCCCACGCGTCGATGCTGATGGCCACCGCGTTGGTCTTGGGTTGGCTTGTTTACGCCATGTCTTTCCGCGGCGGTCGATTCCGGCGCGTTCCCACCTATATCGGCGGCGAGAACATCGACGAAACCAGAATTCCTGGGATTCCGTGGGGGACGTCGCGGCACGTTGAGGTAACCGGCGTCGATTTCTATCAAACAGTCGAACAACTTCCGGGACTCGGCAAGCTGTATTCCATGGCCCGCGCGAAAGTATTCGACCTCTACGAGGTAATCGGCAAGCTGATCAACCCATTGGCGGGCGCACTTCGCGCGGCTCATCAAGGCGTCCTGCCTCTCTACCTCGGCTGGTTCCTGTTCGGGTTGCTGGCCATCCTTTACGTCATGATGGAAAGGAGTCCCTGAGATGGTGGAAGTCTTCGTTCCGCTGCTCATCGTCTTGATGATTGTTGGCGCTTTGATCGCGATTGAAACGCCGGTCATGCTGCACAGCGTGATCAGCCTTGGAGCGGTCGGCTTTCTACTTTCGATCGTATTTCTATTCCTCGCCGCTCCCGATCTGGCGATGACTCAGATTGCGGTGGAAATCGTAACGCTGGTGTTACTGCTGAAGGCAACGAGCCGTTCCCATCAGGAGCGTGACGTCATGAGTCCCTGGTCCGTCCAGAAGCTGGCAATGGGAGGCATGCTGGTCCTGCTCGCGATTCTTTCCGCTCCCATGCTCGGCGAGCTCCCTGAGTTTGGCGAGCCGGTGACGGATCGTTTCGCCGACGCGCCGTCCAACGTTTACCTGCGCGAGGGGCTGGAAAAGACGGGAGCCGCAAACATCGTCACCGCCGTGCTTTTGGATTTTCGCGGTTACGACACCCTGGGGGAGGCGACGGTCCTGTTCTGCGCAGCACTGGGGGCTCTAACCGTATTGCGACGCGACCGCAGCAACGTGTCGCGTGATTCGGGTGGGGGAACCAGGCCGTGAGTCACTTCGAGAATCGGGACGGTATGAGTCCAATCGTGAGGACCGTTTGCGGTTGGGTTGCGGGCTTCATTCTGCTTTACGGCATCCAGGTCGTGTTGTACGGACATTTGACGCCTGGCGGTGGCTTCTCGGGCGGGGTGATCGCCGCTTCCGCTTTCGTACTGATCCTGCTTGCCGAGGGTGAAAACGCAGCCACGGAGACTTTCTCACGGAAAGCGGCGTCAACGCTCGACAGTCTGGGAGTGCTGCTGTTTTGGCTGATGCCCATCTTGGGAATCCTCGTTGCCGGATTGTTCTTCGTGAACTTTTGGATCACACCGCCTGAATCTCACTTGTCTCTTTGGAGCGGCGGCATCATTCCCGTATGTAACATCGGCATCGGGTTGAAGGTTTGCAGCTCGCTTTACTTGGTCGTTCTGGTCTTGACGGCCGTGGCGCACGATCAGACGCGCCCCGCGCAATTGCAGATCGACATCCAGCGCACGCAATCCAGCGTAGAGGAAGGCACGGCGTTTTTCGGCCGTGTAGCGTTCCGGGCTGAACTGCGGGTCGAGAATGAAGAGTGGAATGACGTGGGTGGCGTGGTCGAGTGCGGCCGTGAGGGCCGGATTGTCGTGCAGGCGCAGGTCACGCCGGATCCACCAGATAGCTGTGGTGGTCATGCGGCAATCGCCTCGTCGATGAGTGCGCGGC
>JARFQX010001036.1 GCA_029287555.1 Rubripirellula sp.
AGCGTGGATCGCTTGATTGGTACGCGCCGGAAGCTGGCACGTAACCAATTAGAATCTGACATCGCGTGAATGAAGAGCGGTGTTTCTCTGTGGCGTTACTTGGTGCTAGTGGTTGGCGTCCATCCGAGCGACCGAGCCGATGCTCAAATTCTTTGTTCAACCATTAAGGCTTTGACATCGCGAGGGACGAGCCGATGTTCAAGGCCTCTGTTCAAGAAGCCCGGCTGATCCTGGACCGCACTCTTGGGTAACGCTTCGTTTTAGGTGGCAGCTTGGATCGACGGTGCGTTGGTTGGGTTCGCCCCTTGAAGACGAAGGCGGGGAGATTGCGCTGACCAGTGGCGTTTGAAGTGCTTGGAAACTGTCAGTTCAGGGGTTTGATTCCTCTGTTTGTCGGGGTCAGCACACAGCTTCCTCGTTCGCCTTCCCGGTGACGAGTCGAGTTTGCCGGTAGAATCATCTGTCATCACACTCATCCGCTATCCAGGTAGGCCAACGCGTGCTCGCTGAGTACGTCGGTTGGCTCGAAGGTAACGTCGACCACACGCATCTGGCCACCGCACTCAGCACAACGCACTTGCGGCTTGGTGATCGGTTCGCGCTGCGGCGCATGACCGCTGGCCAACCAGTAGGTCCAGCCGAGATGTAGCCAGACCAGCCACTTCACTTCGTCCAGGCTGACTTTGGAGTTCGAGCTCATCCAGCCGTAGTGACGGATCTTTTGAAACCGTGGCGGCAGCGTGTGCTGCAGGAAGCCGCGGACGAACTCAGTGCCCGATACGGGGCGTTGCTTCACCTCTCGCGTCCCCGATGGCCGATAGCGAAACGTCACCGAAGACTCGTCACAGGCAATGATCCGGCTGTCGCTAATCGCCACCCGATGGACGTAGGGTGCCAGATACTTCAGCACGGCCCGGCCATCGCCAACCGGCTGGATATCGACCACGAATCTCTTGTTCCAAGCTTCGGGCGGAACCTGGTCGTACAAGCCGCTGGCGCGGAAGTAATCGGCCAGCTTCGCCTTGTAAACGCGGGTCAAGGTGCCATGATCGAACAGAAAGTTCTTGGCTGTCTCCTGCCAACCGACCGCTTGGCCGTTCTCATCCATTTTCACTCCGCCGCCGGGAACGACGAAGTGAACATGAGGATGATAGACCATCGGGTCACGACCCCAGGTGTGCAGCACACCGAAGTAACCAAGCAGGCAGCCTCGCAGTGACCTCGTCGCTGAGCCCACGTCGCGGATCGACCCGGCAGCGGCATCGAACAACGCCCGATAGCCGTCGGCTTGTGAACCGCGCAGCACCAACCGCAGCTCCATCGGAACTGTGAACGTGACGAGAAAATGATGCACCGGCATCAGCCGCGACGTCTGCTTCTCAAGCCAAGCGTAGGTTTTCTCCTTCTCGCAGTTTGGACAGTGCCGATTGCCACAAGATCGTCCCACCCAGTGCTCTCGGCCACATCGCTTGCATTCATAGTGGACGTGTCCGAGCTGACCGGTACGGCAACGCGTGATCGAACTGATCACTTTGCGGTGGCCGCTCGGAACGTCATCGCCAAACTGCTTCAGGTAAGCCGGTGCGTGCTGCCGGAGGCAGTCCGCAACCGAGGGCATCGACTAGCCTCGGCGAAACAGTTTCTCGATCTTCTCCCTGGCATTGGCCTGGGCAGCATCGGTCAGATGCAGATAGACCAAGGTGGTCTGTAAGCTGCTGTGTCCGAGGTACTGCTGAATGGCTTTCAAGTTGACGCCTGCTTCGAGTAGATGCGAAGCGTAAGAATGTCGCAGTGTGTGAATGCTGACCTTCCTCGGCAGTTTCAATTGAGCGGCGATCTTGCCGATCGCTTTCTGGACGGTGGTGGTTTGGATCGGCGTCTTGGCCACCGACGATTGTTTGTGATCGCGTCCTTCGGCGGGGAACAACAAACGCGGGTGTCGGTGGGTGGTCCAGTGCTTGCGCAACCAGTGCAATGTCGAACTGGGTAACGGCACGTAACGATCCTTGGCTCCCTTACCGCGATGGATGTGGACAAACCCTCGCCCGGCTTGAATGTCACTCACTTGCAGATTTCGAGCCTCGTCCAGTCGCAGTCCCATCGAGTAGGTCGTCCAGAAGAACAGAGCGATCCGCTCGACGTTGCAGGAATCAATGATCTGATGAACCTGCTCGATGGTGAGTACCTCAGGGAGCGTCTTGGCCTGCTGGAGCTTCATGGTAGCGAGCGTTTCCCAGTCACGCTTGCAGGTTCTAGTGTAGAAGAACTTGATTCCGGAGAAGGCGACGCGGATGGATCCGTAGGCGAAGTTCTTTTCGTTCTTAAGGTAGAGGAAGTATCGGCGAAGCTGAGCTTCGGTGATCTTGTCGGGCTTTCGTTTGCAGTAGTCAGCGAGTTGTCGCACGGCGCGGAGGTAGCCATGAACGGTTCGCTTGCTCATTCCTGCGAGCTGCAGGTCCTCGCTCATTGTTTGGTAGAGTTTGCCGTCGAAGAAACGAGACGACTTTGGAGGGTGATCGTAGTTGACCATGGGAAGTCTCCTTGTTGAGAGAAACAGAAGCAACAAGGAAATCGTTCCCGACAGAAGTGGCATGCGCCGGGAGCAGCCCGTAAACTGAACCTCACCCAACCAACCCGCCGCGCCAGCGGCTTACTTGAACCAAGCCGTGAACCGGAGCGGCGAAGTCGGCCGGATTTGAAATGGACAATCGTTCGTCGCCGCCCGGTTACGGCAGGCGTTATCCCTTCACTTGACCGTACGGAAAGATTTCCACATGAGATTTCGCCCAATGGTACTTTGCGTCGCGATGTATGGA
>JARFQX010000001.1 GCA_029287555.1 Rubripirellula sp.
AGCACCCCCGTCATCGAATCGCGGTACCGACCTGGACGTTGGATTCTCGGGCGGTGGTGGCGGAGGTGCCATCGATCCCCTGACCGCGTTGGTAGCCTTGGGAACCGCGGGCGGAGCGGCATTCGCAGGTCGAAGACGAAATCGCAGCAAGTCGTTGACGGACTGATCGAGGTTGGCGGCGGTCGAGGTTGGCGGTGGTCGAGGTTGGCGGTGGTCGACGACCGCATTACGATCGGCGGAGCGATCGGCGACTATGCAATTCTTGAAAATGGTCAAAGTTTTGACAAACCAGAGTAAGCTTGATGATGCTTCGCCAGATCCTCCACCGCTACCGAGTCACCTGGGTGATTTCTCTGGCCGCTTTGCTCGCCTGGGCCTGTCCGCCGCTCACGCAAGCGATGGAACTCGATTATGGGCTGGTCGTTGACGGCCAGTGGTGGAGAATCTGGACCGGCCATCTCACTCATTACGATGGCGGCCATCTCGCATGGGACCTGTTGATGTTCTCGGTCTTGGCGGCCGCCTGTGAGCGGGAACATCCGCGATGGTTCGCCATCGGCGTGATCCTGTTGATGGCTGGTGTCTCGGCGGTGATCGCGATCGGCTGTCCAGACGTTCGGGTCTATCGAGGACTAAGCGGTCTCGACACCGGGCTCTTTGTTTGGCTGGTCGCGGATCAATGCCATCGTTGCTGGAAGGATCGTGATCACCTCGCCGCTGCGATCTGGCTTGCGACCGTCGGCGGACTGATCGGAAAACTGATCTATGAAGCGACTACCGGACAGACACTGTTCGTCGACTCGTCAAACTTCGTCCCGCTGGTGCAGTCCCATCTCGCCGGTGCGCTGTTCGGTGCAGTTTGTGCGCTGCTTGGATATTGCAGTCCGATGCGAAAGGAAAGGATGAACGATCCACTCAGTCGCTGCAATCTCAACTCGCTGCATCGAGTCACCTGAGCCGATACAACGGCATCAACCGAAAACTTGCTTCACGACGCTACCGCCGGTAACACCCAGCGGTGTCTCCTTGAGCCCGTGATGGTCAAAAAGCAATCGCTGGGCATCGATTCCGATCGCGTGCAAAACGGTAGCATGCAGGTCCGTCGGTTTGACCGGTGTGTCGGTCACTGTGTAGCCAATCGGATCCGTCTGGCCGATGACTTGTCCACCTTGAACGCCACCGCCAGCCATCCAGACGGTGTAAGCCAACGGCGAGTGATCGCGACCGCCGGAACGACCCTCCATCGTTGGCGTGCGTCCGAACTCACCGCCCCACACAACCAGCGTGCTGTCGAGCAAGCCGGTCCGTTTCAGGTCAGTTAACAATGCGCCGATCGGTCCATCGGTTCGAGCTGCCAACTTCTCGTGATTCGCCTTCAAGTTGCTGTGGGCATCCCAGCCACCGACGCGAACTTGCACGAACCGTACACCCCGCTGAACCATCCGTCGCGCGAGCAAACAGGCTCGTCCGACTTCCATGGTCGACTTCTGGTCCATCCCGTAGAGCTTCTGTGTCTCTTGCGATTCGGTGTCCACGTCGAACAACTCCGGCGCTGACGTTTGCATTTCGAACGCTACTTCGTAGCTGCGAATTCGCGCCTCCAACTCACTCAAACGCGTTGCCGCAAAGAGGCGGCGATTCAACACCTGGATCGCCTCAATTTCCTGCTGGCGCCGGATCTTGCTCACCTCGGGTGGCATCTTCGCATGACGAATTCCCCTTGCCGGGTCAACGAGTGTCCCCTGGAACCGCGACGGCAAGAAGCCCGTCCCCCAGCCGGCCGCTTGAGGGTGCTGCATGCCGTCGGTGTGCAAATTCATCGCGATGAACGCCGGCAACTGATCCGTTTCGCTGCCCATCCCGTAAAGGGACCTCCCGTAAAGGGACCAGGCACCTAAACTCGGTCGATCGCCAACGCCGGTCCCGGTCAATGCCACGCACTCTCCCGGCCCGTGAACCGGGTTGCGATGCGTCATCGACCGAATCAAGCAAAGCTGATCGGCATGTTCCCCGATCCGCGGCAGCAGATCGGAAACTGGCAAACCGGACTCACCCTGCTCACGAAATTGCCAAGGCGAGGGAAGGAGATTCTGCAAGCCCGCCCGTTTGATGCGAGGCACGTTTCGAGCCAGCGAGTCGGGAACATCCTGCCCGTCAAGCTTTTTGAGCTCCGGCTTGGGATCGAACGTGTCGACTTGACTCGGCCCGCCCGACATGAACAACATGATCACGCTCTTCGCGGTCGGCCGGTGATGGGGTGCCTTGTTCGTATCTCCATCACTGGCAATCAGCGATCGCACAGCGAGGCTGCCGGCACCGAGTCCCGCGGTAAGCGCGAACACGCGGCGGTTGATCAAATGACGATTGGATATCATGGTCTTGATTCGCTGAAGGAACCGATCGTCCGGCTACGGTAGGTAGAGAAACTCGCTGGAATTCAAGATCGCCAAGCAGGCACTTTCCAGCCCAAAGCGATCCGCCAAACTTCGCAGCGTCGCGATCTCTTCTTCGTCGCCGTCGCGATGTAATGCCATCCGCAGCGCCGTTTCGACATCACCGGCTCGTCCGGCAAACTCAGCCGCAGCCCGCTGCACCAGTTCGCTATTCATCAGCCACAGGGGCTGCAACGCGTTGGTCGAGACCCGACGTCGGGAACAGCTGGTAATCCCGTTGGCACCATCGAACAAGACTTGCTCGGATGGCAAGCTGTCCCGCTTCTGCGTCAAGTAAATGCTGCGGCGATCCGAATCGCGCCCCACACTGGGACCACCTTCACGCAAATCGATTCGACCGCTGACGAACAAAATGGAGTCTCGGATCGACTCCGCCTCGAGACGTCTCGGCGACCACCGCCAAAACATCCGATTATCGGGATCAATCTTGGCGTTGGCTTCGGAATAACGGCTGGACAGCCGATAGGTCGACGATTGCAAAATCAGTCGATGAATGTGGTTGGTATCCCAATCGTGAGCAATCAACTCGCTGGCAAGAAAGTCCAAAAGTTGCGGATGAGAAGGTGTGGCGCCCCGCGTACCAAAGTCGCTGCTGGTTTCAACCAATCCTCGCCCGAAGTGCCATTGCCAAAGTCGATTGACCCAGACGCGGGCGGTTAACGGATTCGCCGCGTCGGTCAGCCAAGCGGCCAAATCGAG
>JARFQX010000012.1 GCA_029287555.1 Rubripirellula sp.
ACGCCGATCCGGCAAAGGTTATTGCTCGGCGTCGAATCGTTATTCGGTGCCGGATCGGCGCTTCGCTTGATTCGGCCTACTTCGAATTCCCGGACACCGTCTTCTACCAGAGAGTCGATACCGGGCATGATCGTGTTCCACTTGCCGTGCATTGAGTTGCGGCCCAGTAATCTCGGCTCAGGAGTCGACAGCCAACTACGTTTCCAACCTACGGCGAAAGACTGCGGTCCGATTGGGTGGGTCCCTGCGGTCGCACCTGCATCTTAAGAATGCCGGCAAAAAGAGCCGCCATCATGGTTTGGAACCCGAGTGCCGAGAATGTCACTCCGGGTACCGCCCAACGCATGGTTGATGGGTAGTCGAGCGCTCCAAAATCGACTGACCACCACTGAACAATCACAACACCAATGAGGGAGAGCCCAACGGCCAGAAGCATCAGGCCCAGGACCAGCCCGCTCTCGACGGTAATGGTTTCCAAACGCGGGTGCGGCGGCAGCATCCCTTCTCTGGCGGCAAAGATTCGCGCCAGAACGGCCAGCAAGATGCATTGCCATCCCATCAGTCCAGCGAGGCTGGCGACGAGCAACGTGTGGACATCCAGGGCAACGCCAAAGAGGCGCACCTGGGGCATGGCCAGCAGGTAGCCGATCAACGCGAACGCCATCAGCAACAACCCCGGGCGAAAAAAAGTCCACCTCGGACTGAACACCAAGAACAACCGTAGCGTTCGCCAGCCATCGCGGAACGTTCGCAAATGTGGACCGTGCGTCTTTCGACCATCCGGATGCAAGGTGATTGGCACCTCGGTCATCGAGGCATGGTTGAGACCACTCTTGATGATCATCTCGGTGGCGAATTCCATTCCGGGAGACCTCAGGTCGAGGCGCCGATAGAGTTCCGGCGTAAACCCCCGCATCCCGCAATAAACATCATTGATCGGAATGTGAAACATTCGACGCACGAGCCAGGAGAGGGTCGGATTGCCGATCCAACGATGCAGAAAGGGCATCGCGCCAGGCAGCACAACGCCTCCTCCACGAGGTAACCGGCAACCTTGGACGAGATCGTAACCCTCGCGAAGCTTGCGCACGAACGCGGGGATCTCAAGAAAGTCGTAGCTGTCGTCACAGTCTCCCATGATGATGTACTTGCCCCGGCTCGCCCCGATGCCTCCCATCAATGCGGCACCGTAGCCTTTTTCGGCCACGTCAATCACGCGGGCGCCAAGTGATGCGGCGAGCTGCTTGGAGTCGTCCGTGCTGCCGTTATCGGCCACGATGACTTCTCCGTCGATTCCGTTCTCCGCCATCGCCCGGATCGCCTTCTCAACACAGATTCCCACCGTGTCCGATTCGTTCAAGCAAGGCATTACGACCGAAAGCTCGACGGACTCGCTCTTGGTGCCCTGCTGCCTCGGTAACGTTTCGATCGCTGCGTTGACGTTCAATGGCAGGGCTCGAGGAGTCCAAGAGAAGCGATGGGGTCGCCGCGCTCGATTTGCGCTGGCCAATGCTAACCGTTACGTCCACGCGCCGGAAATGGTTTGCTCAATCGGAATCGACCAGTTTCGCCTCGAGCCGCCGTCGCGACAACAGGACGGCGAAGGCCGATCCAATGACCATGGCAACCATTGGCTCAACCACCATTCGATACCGATAAGCGGGAATCTCGAGGACTCCCGTCAACACGCTGAAATAGCCCAGAATCAGGGCCAGCCAAACCCCTTGCGGCCGTGTTACCGGACGAATCAACAGGACAGCCAGCGATCCGAAAAGAAGAAACATCAGCAAGGTATTGCCAGCCACCGAGCGGCTCCAGCGATGCTCGATGGCCCATTCAACCAGCGGCACAGGTCGCTTCCAATACGTCTGGTTGTAGTAGGGGCCCGAATCGAATCCCTGCCGGGGAAGATCGGTCGCCGCGCACCGCCAAAAATTCACGCACCGGCGAAACGCCTTGCCCACGAAGCTTGCGGGATCGGTGCCAATCGCGTCGAAAGCAACTTGTTGCATCAGTCGGTCCGCGTCGGGGTCCTGTAAGCCTGACCGCACCAACGCATTGGACACACCCCAGGTGCCCTGCCACTGCTGCTCCGCATCGACCCGCTCAAGTCGCAATCGAAGTCTGTCTGCCGCGTCGCCTTGCGGAAGTGAAAGCCCGGTTCCCGAACCGTCTTGGAAGGCAACGATCCAGATGTTCCTGCCCAGGAATTCCGTCAGAAAAGGCTCGCCAAACAAGTACTGATTGCGACCCAGCCATGGCATGCAAAGCAGCATGACGGTTGCCCCTGCAGCAAGAAGATGCGAGATTCGATGGATGGGAAATCGACGATGACCCATTCTTGATAGCGGCTTTGCGGCCCGGCGGCGGCGCCAGGCCATCCACGCGATCAGCACGAGATGCGGAACCCAGAGCATCAAGACGATTGGCCGGGTCAATAAGGCCAGGGCGAAAGAGATTCCCGCCCAGATCGCTCGCGCCATGCCTCCGCTCTCGGCGTAGTGAAGCACGGCCGCCAAGTTCAACATCAACAAGAACACGAACAGCGTTTCCGAGAGAATTGCCGTGCAGTAGGTCAGCGCGGAGACTCCGGGGAGCGCGGCGATCAATGTGCAGAGAGCTGCAAGCGGTAGTCGAGTGATCCTGGAAGCGAGTCGGGCAGCGATGGCGACTGCCGCCACAAGCAAGAAACCCTGGACCAGACTGATGATCCACAATGAGTTCGGTCCTGCGACCGTACGCAGGATCGCCAAGAACCAAGGATAGATCGGAGTTCGGTAGGCGATGGGCTCCGAGAGCATCAACACGTCGCCTTCCATCACGAGCGTGCTGAGGTGCCAGTATCCCATCGCATCACGTTCCAGCGGCACCGGTCCGCGCAGGATCACCGCCGCGGTCTTGACCGTGATCAGCACTAACAGCAGGAGGACAACAGCGTTTCTCAAGCGATCACGACGGAAAGATTCGATGGGAACGCCGCGCAGCAAGACTCCGGCTACGCCGCACCATCGATTCTAGCGTCGACCGCCCATCTCGCTCGAGGGTGTGCGGGAATTCAAAGTTCGGGAATCCGAAGTAGGCCGAATCAAGCGAAGCGCAGATCCGGCACCGAACAACGGCTTCGACGCTGAGCAGGAATCTTTGCCGGATCGGCGTCGCTGCGCTCCTTGATGCCTACACGCTGAAATGCCAGCGTTGCCCGCTTCGGAATTTGCCGGACGACCTCGGCTACTGACTACTGACTACTGACTACTGACTACTGGGGCGGGGGAACCAGGATGGTGCCGGACGGAAGCCTTGTGATGTCCAGCGGCGTGATCGCCGATTCGGAAAGGTAGCTGTCACGCCGAGCCGATCTCAAAGGAATTCGACGGACCCCGCCGTCATGTCCCGGATTTTCGATCTGGTAAAAGTACTCCTCGGCGAACAGCACGTAGCTGTAGGAGACCAGGTTCCATGCCTCCACGAGATCATGATTGGGGGTGTATTTTCCGAAAATGGCCGCTTCGACCTCGGCGTGAAGCTTCTGGACGTCGCGCCACTCGTGGTAGAGGCGATTGAGGTGTCTCGGATTTCTGGCAGCCAGCCGCATCTGTCGCGACGCGTCATCGAGTCGACCCACCAGTCGTTCGTCACCTCGGTCCACGCCGCGAACGCGAAGGACGATCTGCTCAAAGGTGTCGACAGCCGTGCGGTACTGGTCGGCTAGCCGAAAAAGTGACTTGCTTCCCCTCGCTTCCGCAACGGATCCGAAGCCCAGGATGCCGGCTGAAACGGCGGTCAATAGCAAGAAGCGATACATGGATTCCCCCCAAGAAGCATCGAGTGTGACAGACGGGATCGATTCGGAATCAACTGTAGCGGTGCATCCGGCGTGCCGATGGGCGAAGAATGATCTCGCACGGAGTCACCAAGGCATGGAGAAGAAGCGATTCTCGAGGAAACAAAAGGTGACGGCAGTTTCGGGAGACACGACCGACTGCCTTGGGGCGTTGTCAAATCGATGGCGGTGTCGTCGATCTTGCTTCAAGCCGTTGCATCATCTTTTACCTTCGTTTCCGCTTCTTCTTTTTCTTATCGCGTCGGTCCTTCATCCTTTTCGCCTTGTACTTGCCCTTGCCCGTAGCTCCGCGAGCTGCCTTGGGTTCGTCTCGGGAGGAATGATTCTTGACGACCTCGAAAAAAAGCTGACGACCTTGCAGGTCCACCTTATCCACCTTGACCGTTAACTG
>JARFQX010000058.1 GCA_029287555.1 Rubripirellula sp.
CCTCGGAAACCGCGCTTTGGCCGTTGTCGTAACTCGAGTCAACTCCTTGGTATTGCCGGCTGTGCCGGGCGAACGGGGTCTTGGGGATCGTCAGGTGCGCGCATCCCTGGCCCGTCAAGGCCAGGATCACGACGCAGAGGGCGGGCCAGCTCGGTGTCGTTAGTTGGGGAGTCAGGGGAGGGGAGGAGTCGTTGTTGTTTCCGTTCGGTCCGGGCGTTCGATCGCCTGGTAAAGTTTGCCGATTAGGCAGGATGTTCGGAGCATCGACATTCCCAGAAGCCCGCTTGAGGGAATTCGCCTGAAAATCTCGTTTGAGCGAACCAATGCCCTCCGGTCAGGCCTCCCGGGGTGGGGTGGACTGAACCGTTCTAGGAAGCTTGGGCTCGATTCAAGAGCGGATTCCTGCTTCACGTGCTGGGGGTGGATCGCTATATTGCTGGGCCCGTTAGAGAAAATCATTCGAGCATCCGATCAGTTGAGATAGTTGAGATGGCGCGTCAGTGTGAAGCGTGCGGCAAGACGGTCCAGATGGGCAATCGTGTCGAGACCCGAGGTAAAGCCAAATACTTGGGCGGCGTTGGTACCAAGATTACCGGCGTTACGCGGCGAAAATTCGTTCCGAACCTTCAAAAGGTGCACGTGACGCTGCCAAGTGGTCAAAACAAGAGCATGCGCGTCTGCACCCGTTGTCTCCGCAGCGGTGCGGTCCGCAAGACGGTCAAGACGAAGCCGTTCGATGTCAGTGGTGGCAAGAAGTAGCAACTGTGTTGACGGATGAAGAAGTTCGAAAGCTCGCCTTGCTAGCAAGGCTTGAGTTATCCGACGACGAAGTGGCGATGGTTCGTCCGCAGTTGGGAAGCATTCTCGAGTTTGTGGAGAGTCTGTCGGCCCTCGATACCGAAGACGTCGAACCGATGACGACGGCGCTCGACGTGGACAACCGTTGGCGGGAAGACGAGTTGGTTCCGGGTTTATCCAATTCGCAAGCATTGAAGAACGCGCCGGCTCACGATGACGAGTGCTACTTGGTCCCGGCGGTCTTAGGGACGGCGGCAACGCGGAAGTAGGCGTCCGCGGCATTCATTGCTTCTTTCGGGTGCCGTTGGGGTCCACAGAGATGCAGTTCGGGCCCGAGAGTCTCTTGCCGCCAATCGTCGCGATCGCTTTGGCAATCGCCACTAGACGAGTTGTGATTCCCTTGGCTGCCGGCGTCTTTACCGGTGCCGTGCTTCTGGCGCATCGCGATCCTGACCGCTCGTGGTACGACGTGCCGACCGTCTTCATTCGGGCAATCAGCGAATCGGTGCTTTCCCTGTCGCACTTGCAAGCGCTCGCCTTCAGCTTGATGTTGGGCGCGATGGTGGGGGTGATTGAGTCGGGTGGCGGGATGCGAGCGCTGGTCCGTTGGTTTTCCAGCAAGGTGCACTCACGCCGCGGCGCCCAGACGATGATTGCCACTTCGGGGTTGGCCATCTTCTTTGACGACTACGCTAACTCCTTGCTCATTGGCGGCACGATGCGATCGACATCCGATCGCTACGGGATCTCCCGCCAAAAGCTCGCTTATCTTGTCGATTCCACCGCGGCTCCGGTGGCAGGGTTGGCGGTGGTGGGAACCTGGGCGGCGATTGAGATCAGCTACATGGGTGAGGGTTTGCGGGCGGGTGGCATCACCGATTCTCAAGCGCCCTTCCTGTTATTCATCGAGTCGATTCCCTACCGCTTTTATCCTTGGCTCGCCCTCGCATTTGTCTTCATTGTGGCGATCAGCGGTCGCGATTTCGGCGCGATGCGGACCGCCGAGATCGATGCGGTTGGAGGGAGAGCTTCCGGCGGAGACCCTTCGGCAGCCGATTTTGAACGCGGCGATTGCGAGAGACGTTATCTGTGGGTCGCGGCCGTGCTCCCGGTTCTGGTCTGCATCCTGGTTGTCGCGGCGGTGTTGGTTGTGACGGGAATCGAGTCAATCGGACGCTGGCACCCGCAAGACGGATTGCTGAGACAGGCAGGCGAGGTTTTCGGCAACGGGGATTCGTACCTCGCCCTGATCTATGGCAGCTTCACCGGTTTGCTGGTCGCAATGCTCTCTTCGCTCGCCCTTGGTGGATGCGACCCCGCAGGTGCACTGGGGGCTGCTCTCAGGGGGGCTCGGCAGATGATGCCGGCTTTGGTCATTCTCTGGTTTGCTTGGGCACTAAGCGGCATGACCGATCCCGATAAGCTCGATACCGGCGGGTATCTTTCGAGTGTGCTTTCGGACCGGCTCGATATCCGATTGTTGCCGACGGTGGTCTTCCTGTTAGCCGGTGGGATTGCGTTTTCAACGGGTACCAGTTGGGGAACGATGGGCATTCTGACTCCGCTATCAATCGCTCTGGCGGTTCGCATGGAGTCAACGGGACAATACGACAGCACCATCGTGTTGGCGACCTGTGGATCCGTCTTGGCAGGCGCGATATTTGGTGATCACTGCTCGCCCATCTCGGACACCACCGTCTTGTCGAGCCAGGCCAGTGGATGCCACCACGTCGCCCACGTGCGCACTCAGATGCCCTACGCGATCACCGTTGCGGCGGTTTGTGTCCTGTTTGGAACGATGGCGGCCCCTCTTGGGTATTCTCCCTGGATCAGCTTAATCGTGGGAACCATCGTGCTGGCGGTCCTGATGCGCCTCGTTGGGAAACAACCCCGTGAAACTGATCCGGGACCAGAGATTACAAATCGCGCGTAGGATCTACACTCTCATCTGCCCATCAGCACGGCCGATCCCGGCCGGCTAACCGCCTTGCTTGGCCGATTGAGTCAGCCATCGAATCTTGGCATCGATCTTGCGTGCTCATACCCCGGTTGATTAGGCCCAATCCTAAATCGGCTTGGATCGACTTGAAATGCAAGATCATGCTCCGCGAAGGAACTTCCAAGATGACTGGCAAGCAACACGCGTCTGAACCCGCTTCCGCCGTCCCGCGGGGCCCGAATCTGAGTAGGGGGCTCGCTTCAGGAACGGGTCTCGGATCGCTGTCCCAGCCGGCAT
>JARFQX010000122.1 GCA_029287555.1 Rubripirellula sp.
GATACCTTCACCTACACCGTGAGCGATGGGACGGCCGACGACACGGTCACCGTGAACGTGACGGTCACGACCCCCGACAATCCGCCCACCGCGGTGAACGACAGCTTCGATGGGATCGATGAAGATGATGCGGAAGCCAGCTTTGATCCGCTGGTGAACGACACTCGCGACGTTGACAACCAAGAATTCTTGATTGAAACGGTCGGCACTCCAAGCGACGGCGGCAGCGTCCGCATCAGCAACGATGGACTCGAAGTCTTTTACGAACCGGCTGACAACTTTCAGGGGATCGAAACGGTTACCTACACCATTCGCGATTCCGGTGGCGGCCTATCGGTTGGAACGATGACGTTCACCGTCAACTCGGTGAATGATCCGCCGCCCGTCGCTGAACCGACGACCGTACCGGTTAGTCGTGACACCAACGAAAACATCGTTCTCTCGCTGAGTGATCTACCGACAAATGTCGATGACGGGGAAACGCTGACCTTGTCGGTCGCGTCGCCGACGGCCGAAGGGGGTACGGCGGAATTAAGCGACGACGACTCGCAAATTCTTTACACGCCGCTGGACGACTTCGTTGGTACGGACACGATTTCCTACACCGTGGCCGACGGAACCGGATTGACGACATCCGGAACCATCGAGGTGAACGTCAACGAATTCGCCCGGCGTCAGATTCAATTGAAGTTACCCCTCGAAAACGGCTATCGGATCGAAGGCGTCACGTTGCTCGGCACCGACCTGCTTGGGAATTCCGTCGAGATGCCGATTGCCTACGCAAGCGGTAGCGCGTCCTTCGAAGACGTTCTGCCCGGTAATTACACCATCCGCATCCCGGCGATCCCATTCCTGCAAGGCGCAAGCGAGCCGAAGGAGATCCAGGTTCAAAGCGAGGCGAACGAGGGAGACGAAGTGGTCGAGGCTAGCCTCGGCCGCTTACGCCCAGAGTACGTGTCGATCCGCGATTGGCTCGGTTCGACTGCACGTCAATTCGTTTTGGTCGCCGTCGAGCCCGGTCAAACCAGTCGATTGGCGGTGCCAACGTCGGAGGCGAATCTTGAAGATCCAACCATCTCGCTCGATGAAGATGGCGAGGTGCTAACGGTCACCGGAACACGTTCAACGGACGATGATGAGCCCAGCCTGCAATCGGCAACACTACCAACATCCGATCGTGCCAACGCCGAACTGCGGGGCGAAGTCGACGGCATGCGGCTGTATCGAATCCGCACGGACCGATTGAGCTTTGAGGATGTGAGCTCGTCGGCGACAAGTAGTGCCGAAGGTGAATCACCGGCCGCTGATGCATTGACGTTGATTGACACCTCGCCGCAAGCCGAGGGAGAGCAGATCGGGTTGCTTGCCCCATTGACCGTCGGTGACATCCAGGCAGAGAGTGAGTCGGTGGCATCATCGTCCGTGACCGAAGCCGATCTATTTGTTCCCGTGTCCAACCTGACGTCAACGCGGTCCGATGCAACGGTACTCTCGCTCGAGGAAGGTGACCTGTGGGTTGGCGAATCGTTGCTGGAGGAAAAGGATGGCAACGGCTCCTTTGATTCGCAGTCAATCGATACGGCGATGGAGAACGTTGCCGAGGAACTCACGGCGATCTCAAAAGCGGGCGACGCGGTGGCCGAGCAGGCTTCCATCGAAAACGGCTTGCGGGCTGCCGTCATTGACGAGGCGATTTCGTCGGAGGTTTGAGCGACCAAGGCGGTTCCGCGAATGCTCCTGCGATCGCCTGTGCTAGCTCCCGAGGTGGGCCACGATTCGGGAGAGAGGCTCAGATCGAGCTCATCACGTGGCCAAATCGGCGACTTTCGCCCGAAAACCCCCTAAAACATGGGCTTTTTTGGCCAATGCCGGGTTGCACGGATTGCGATGCGAACATAACACTTTCGGCTACGCAAACACGGGCTTGCACACTTATCGCCCAACAACGACCCAAAATCACACTCACAAAGGTTTTAACCGATGGCAAAAGCTGCTCCGAAGGCGCCGACGAAAACCCAGATTCTGGCCAACATCGCGGAAGAAACGGAACTCTCCAAGAAGGACGTGGCCGCCGTTTTCGATGCCTTGGCTGGCGAGATCGAAAAGGCTCTGCAAAAGAGTGGTCCCGGTCAATTTGCGATTCCCGGCCTCTGCAAGATCGTCTTGAAAGACGTCCCCGCCAAGCCGAAGCGGAAGGGTCGCAACCCAGCCGACGGCACCGAAATTTGGCTCAAGCCAAAGCCCGCCAGCAAGAAGTTGACCATTCGCCCGCTGAAGGGTTTGAAGGAAATGATCTAAGTGGACAGCGCCACTTTGAATTGAAAACATCGCTTTTCTTGATGGTTTCTTGTCGTGCTCGTACTCAGGCGTTTCGCCGGTACTCGTACTGCTGCTCGATGGCAGAGGTTCCTGAGTCTCGGTCGAGTACCACGCTGTTGAGTACGAGTACCATGCTGTTGAGTACGAGTACGACCGGTGTGAAATTCGTTGAGAGACAACCCGATCTTTCGCTGGATTTCACAACCGGGTGACTCAATGGCGTTGTCGATCGAAACCGGTCGCGCCGTTGACGGTGGAACGATTGTGCCAACATACGTAGCGCACCGGCAAAATGCACTCGTTCCATCGCGGAGACCGGGACGTTCGACTTCTCTTCTCAGCTTCCCGGTTTCTCGATCATCGATTCAATCTGAACCGCCTTCTTCCCTTTAAAGGCTCCAGCTCGAGCGGAGTACTTGGGAACATCCTGAACGGATATCTCGAGAGGTTCATTGATCTCTTTCTCGGTCGTGATGATGTCTCCCACGGCCAAGTCAAGCAGGTCGCTGGTTTTGATCTTTGACCTTGCCAACGTCACGACAATGTTCACCGGAGCCCCGTCAACGCTGCTAGTAATCCGGCTGCGAGTCTCCTCCGACGGATTCCCTTTGCCGTAACCGACCCAGCCGTTGCGGGACAGCTTGGAGTTGTAATTCTCAATCGTGTTGAAGGGGATGCAAAGATTCAGCATGCCACGGTTGCTTCCCAACAGCACTTCAAAGCCGACGAGAATCACCACTTCGTTGGGCGGGACGATTTGAACCAACTGCGGATTGCTTTCGACGCTCTCCACGCTCGGCTCGAGTTCAACGATGTTCTCCCAGGCGTTCTTGAGTTGACTAAGAAAGATCTCGACCACGCGTCCGATCAGACGATTCTCGATCTCGGTCAATGGACGGCGGATCAGCTCGCCCGGATTGGGATCGCCTCCCAGCATGCGGTCGATGATCGCGTAGGAGAGCGACGGAGCGATGTCGAGGATCCAGTTGCCCTCGAGCGGATCGGCCTTGATCACGTTGAAGCAACTGGGATTGTCCAAACTGAAGACGAACTCGCTGTAAGTCAGTTGATCGACACTGACCAATTTGACTTCGATCATCGTCCTCAACATGCCCGACATCGAAGCACCAAAGTTGCGTGCGAGTGCTTCGTGCAGCGACTGCATCGCCCGCATTTGGTCCTTACCGACGCGCTCGGGCCGTTTGAAGTCATAAGCGGTGACGGTTGCCGCCAGGCCGGCTCGGGGCGGCGAGGGCTTGCTACCGATCGCGGGGCTGCTTTCCGCTGAGAATTTGGGAGCGGCCGGCTTCGGCGGCCCCCCGTCCACCGACTCCATGGCTTTGAGCAGACTTTCCACTTGGTTCTGACTGAGCGATTCGTCGGACATTTCCTTTGTCCCTCTGCTTTCCCTGCGGTGCCCAAGGGCGAACCTCGCCGCCCCCAACTCATTTCCTGTCGATCACGGTTCGGCAATCACTCTCGAATCTGTCCATCACCCCGCACGATGTACTTGTGCGTGGTCAGTTCACGCAGACCACACGGTCCTCGGGCATGAAACTTGTCGGTCGAGATACCAATTTCAGCCCCCAAGCCGAAGACTCCCCCATCGTTGAAACGGGTGCTCGCATTGACCATCACCGCTGAGCTGTCGACCATTTTGGTGAACGCGTCGGCCGCTCGCAGGCTGCTGGTGACGATCGCATCGGTGTGATGCGATCCGAAGCGATTGATATGGTCGGCGGCCGCCTCGAGCGAATCGACCACCGCGATGCTGATCACCGGGCCGAGGTATTCGGTCGACCAGTCTTTGTCAGTGGCCGGCAGCGCGTCTTCAATCCACTGCGACGCCCGATCATCGGCTCGCATCTCAATCCCATGTTTCCTCAACGCTAGGGCTATCTTCGGTAGAGC
>JARFQX010000135.1 GCA_029287555.1 Rubripirellula sp.
GTGGGCTCGGAGATGTGTATAAGAGACAGGGCTTGGATCATTGTTTGGTGCCTGGCGTGATCGAATCCGACATTCTGGTTTCCAGTGCCTCCGGCTTATTCGCACCTCAGGTTGCGGAACAGACCTTTGCGTTGCTATTCGGCCTGCTTCGACGATTGCCGTTGTTCTTTCGCGCCGAGGCGAAACGAGAGTTCATCCGCTTGCCCACCGATGATCTCCGCGGCAAGACCGTGGGCATTGTGGGCATGGGGGGCAATGGTCGGATGTTGGCACAGGTGCTCGGGCCGTGGGACGTGCGAATCGTCGCGACCGACTACTTTCCGGTGGACCCGCCTCCGGAAATCGAATCGCTGATGCCAGCGGATCACCTCGATGATCTACTGGAAGTCAGCGACATCGTCATTTTGACGCTCCCGCTCAACGAACAGACAGCCGGTCTCTTTGATACCGCCAGGATTTCGAGAATGCGTCCCGGCAGCTACCTGGTCAACGTCGCTCGCGGCGCCGTCGTCCAGGAAGCTGCATTGGTTGAGGCTCTCTCGCGAGGGCATCTCGCCGGGGCGGCTCTCGATGTCACCGAGGTCGAGCCGTTGGCGCCTACGAGTTTATTGTGGGATGACCCCAAGGTGATCATCACTCCCCACGTCGGTGCCCAATCATCAAGTCGAATCGATGACACGACCGAGTTGGCTTGTTTCAACCTTCGTCGGTATCTTGCCGGAGAAACGCCCCTGAATCGAGTGGACAAACGATTGGGTTTTCCGCATCCCTCGGTGATTTGGCACCGCGACACTTGACCGCTTTGGCGTTATTCTGCCAGGCAGTTTGATGCGAGAGAGTGAAAGAATCCACGCCGACGTGGTTCCCCCTGAGATCCGGGGTTTGGAAGTAGGTTCGTCGATCGAGTCGACGGTGCGTTGACAGGGGCGCTGTCCGATCGTGTGGGTGATTTTGGGATCGATTGGCGAATAGGAGCAGGAGGCATTCGTTGACCGAATCGAATCGTAGCAGTAGTCCCCCCAGTAGCAGCTCCCCCAGTAGCAGCCCTCGGGGTGGCCGCATCGGTGACGGGGTCATCCGCCAGCACAACCGGCCGGTGGGTCCGCTGCGTCTTCCTTTGAACCGGACCGGCGATTTTGTGGCGGAATTCAATCGGGTCTACCGCGGCATCGGCCTCGTGCTGTCCCCGTTTCCCAGTTCGGAAGAAAAAAAAATCCCTGGCAACGCGGAGGTTGCCAGGGATTCAGTTTTGGATCAGGAACGCAAGTGATTGAGAGGATGACGAGGAGTCAACGGTGCAGCAGTCGAAGTTACGAGGTCCGCAGAGCTGCCTGGTGGTTCGGTTCTTCTCCCCGGTGTCCGATCAAACGGCTTGGCCGATTCCGGTTCATTTCGTCGACAAGTTGCTTAGAATCCGCAACCGCAGCTGGGCTCGCATCCGCAAGTCGGCTCGCATCCGCCGCAGGCCGATCCGCACGGAGCTTCGCATCCGCAAACCGGCTCGCAAGGAGCTTCGCAGCCACAAGTCGGAGCAGCGCAGCTGTCGCAGCCGCAGTTGTTACGCTTGAACAGCTTCGAGAAGAAGCCCTTGACGCGATCGCAGCAAGTCGGCTTGTTGCAGCAAGGATCGGCTACTTCGCAACCGCAGGTCGGAGCGCAAGGTGCTTCGCAACCGCAGGCTGGCTCGCAGGGAGCTTCGCAACCGCAGACGGGTTCGCAGCAGGAAGCGACTTCCATACCGCAAGCGGGCTCGCAGCATCCGGTGTCACAGCCACCGCCATGACGCGAGAAGAGCCGTGCCAACAGTCCTCCGCAGCCTTTGTTGGCGCAGGGATCGCAGCAAGGATCCGCAACTTCGCAGCCGCAGGTCGGTGCACAAGCGGTCTCGCAACCGCATGCGGGTTCAACGTCGCAACAGCTGTCACAACCGTTGCTACACAATTTGTCAAACAGGCCGAACGCGCTAGCGTTGGCCGAGCTCGCAGCAACCATTGCGACTGCCATCAGAGCTGGAACGATTACACGACGCATCGTGAGATCTCCATGGAAATTAGGTTTCTGGGAAGGTTCATGCCACGCCTGAGCCGCAACACGTCCGAGCGGCCAAAGACCAGCTCCAAGCCGTGGCTCAATCCGATCACGAACGACGCCTGGGAAGTCCCGCAGGTCGACCGGCGTGTGGCGGCGCGAGCGGCACAGCACCTGTCTCACAGGTGTTCACAAACAGCTATCGACGAACCGACCTTTCCGAATGCGGAGATACCGCAAAATTTGCCGAGCAACGTTTCCGCTGTCGTAGATCTTGACGCTTATTCCGCTGATACCATTTCAAACCATTAAGCGGCCGCGATAGATCACCCCGCTTGACCACGTCGAATTGTGGTCTTGCCAGGACGCCGACAATGGTTGCCCGCTTGGATCGATCGTGCAGGTCGACGCGATCGCCCTTCCTCTCGCACTCCGCGATTGTGTCTCAACTGCCCGGATCGATACTTTGCCGTTTCCCCGCCGTGCAACCGTCCGGCGGATCGGTCACAATGAGGGAATCTGGTCGAATCAAAGTGACGCTGTCGGGAATCCTTTTCTATGCCTCCTCATGAAGCCTCCGAGTCCTCGCAACCCTCGATTCTGTGTGGAATTGATTTCACCTCTGCGAGCGACGTCGCGCTCAACGCCGCGGTGGAGGAAACGAAACGTCGCGGTGGTATCCTCGACCTGATCCACGTCTGGTATCCCGTTGAGCCCATTCCTGTCGATATGTCGGGGGTCGGTTTACCGATCTACGATTCGGAGTTGCCAGCGGAGTTACGAGGTCAACTGGAACGGATCGAAGTCGATTTGCCGCCGGACCAAGTTCGCCGGCATCTGGAATTTGGCCCGGCCGCCGATCAGATCGTGCGCAAGGCCGAGGAGTTACACAGCGTCCTGCTCGTCGTTGGCACGCACTCACGTGGGCCCATCATGCGCTGGTTTGTTGGCAGCGTCGCGACCGATTTACTTCGCATGGCTCCCTGTCCAATTCTTGTGTGCCGGGCACCGCACCCACCCGAATCGGAGCACGCCGAAGGCCACGCCAAGAACGAGGATGGTTGATACGTCGCACCGTGGCGCAACGCAATCGCGTGATGCCTAACCACTTTTTGCGCCCGACGGTCGACCGAGGGAAGGATGGGTTCGCAGAGCACCAACCCGTATGCACCGCCGACGCCGGTCAGTCCGCGCGAAGAGACGCGGCTCGATACCGCAACGACCCTTGAGCAACTAGGTCGCGTGCCCCTTGCCGGTCGTGTCCGGGAACAGGAACTCGATGAATACCTCCGCGCCGATGGGCACGTCGGCTGCGCCAGACTGTTGATGCTGGGTGTGGCGTTTGGCGGCCTCTTGTCAACACTTCCGATGCTTGGGATTCCGTTCTTGGCGATTTCGGTCGGGGGAATGGGAATCGTCGCGATCGTCTTGACGGTTTCGACGATGCCCTATCGGCGTCTCATGTTCACCAACGCCAACCCCGATTGGGCCGAACCGATCGAGGGAACGGTGCAAGCGGAAGGCATCCGGCTGAATCGAATTCACAGTTCGACCTATTACAACTGGAAGTGGTATGGCGAGGCGGTCATCAGCGAACACGTGGTCGCCCTGCTCCCCGCGACTCAGGTCGGTTCCCCGTTATTGATCACACGCGAAATGGTTGCCAGTCAATCAGCTTGGGAGGCTCTGCAGCAGGTCGCCAAGTCGATCAACCATGCACCGGGCGATCCGAAATCAGAAGAGATCCGCCGTGAGGAGAATCTCCGTATCCTCAATGATGGGAAGCGCGGCTGGACCTTTTCGCCACCGGCTGATGCGATTGCCTTCGAAGGAATTGTTTGGAGTCACGACTATGCGCTGCTGCCGCAAGCGTTTCGAGTTCGCCAGAGACCGCTGCGAACCCACTTGGTCAACTATGGGCTGACCGCCTTTGCCGCCCTGATACTCGCCGGTTGCTCGGGACTGATTTTTAGTCACCTGGCTGTGCTGCCAAGTTTGGTTGCGATCTACTTGCTGGTGGCCATCGCGATGGGCCGGCGAGCCCGGGCCCGTCGCGGGCAGGTCATCTTCTACTTGCGAGGCTACGCGTCGCAAGAGTCCCTCGTCACCGACTTTGGTCTCGCCGTGAGCGAAACGAAATGGCCCGGCCTCTCGGCGGCTGGCAATCAACCCGATTGCGTGGTTCTAAAACGCGACCGCATCAACAACTTCATCGTGATTCGAAGGGACATGATTGCCGAAGGTTCAACTTGGAATCGATTTCGCGACTTGGTTCGTGAAAAGTCGGAGGCGACCGTCAAGACGTGACGAACTGTCTCGCGGCTTTTCTGCTGCCCCCGGGCCGAATCTCGAATCACTTTGCCAGAAGCACTCGGTGGTTTTCGGAGTCCGCAACGAAGAAACCTCTCGCTTCGGAGAAGGCGATCCCGTGCGGCCGCTTGAGTTTGATCGGGTGGAGTTTCGAAGCCTGTCCCAGCACGGTTTCAACCGATTGCGCCTCCAGATCAATCCGTCGAACGGCCTGGTTTTCCGTGTCCACGATCAGCAGTCGCCGGTCGGAATCGAGCACGAGACCTTTCGGGCCGTTGAATGTTGCTTGCAGCGGTGGGCCGCCGTCACCGCCGTACCCCTTGGCCCCGGTCCCGGCGACGTGGTGAATCGTGTTTGACTGACGATCGATTCGCCACACGCTATTGCCTTCCCGCAAAGCAATCCAGATCGAACGGGAATCAACCGCCAGCGAACGCGGGCCAAACAACGGTGAGTTCGCGGCGTCGGCTCCATCGGTCGGCAGTTTCCGCTGCCCCGTGCCACTGATCGTGCGGACCACGCCGGTC